>CAJOMD010000030.1 GCA_905235555.1 uncultured Eubacterium sp. | reverse complement strand
AAATGCATTTTATACGGAGGTTGAATATTATGAAAAAGAAAATATGCGCATTAATGCTCACATTTTTGATGATGTTTGCATTCTCTGTAAATTGCTTAGCTTGGGTAAGTCCAGCACAGACAGCCATTCCTACCAAAGAAAATGGTAATGGAGGCGGTAGTGGCGGTAATAATGGCGACAGAGGAGTTGATCACTCCAAGACATCTCCAAAGACAGGAATGGCATTGGCAGGTGCTTTCGTTGCTATTATCACAGCTTCAGGAGTTGCGCTAGTGGCTAGAAAGAAATTTGCAGAAGAATAGTCAACCAAAAACGAGGAGGCGAAAGCCTCCTCGTTTTATATTTTTTTATAAACAGCTGTGCCTTTGGCAGGTATTTCTACTCTTAGCCAGCCGTCTTCTGCTGACACTTTATTGGCGTCTTTAGTGCTAGTTTTTATATCGTACCAGCCTTGGCCAGTATCTACTATTTTTGCGTATTCATTTCCTTTGATGCCCAATTTCCATACTGGAATGTGCATCTCTTTTGGCTCGAATGTAGCATTTACTACTGTAATCATTGCATTCTTATCATCAAACCTAGCATATGATAATGCTCCACTGTCCACATTCATTGTGGTGTAAGATCCAGTCTTTAGCACTTCGTGCTTTTTATGGAACTTGATAGCCTTCTTATAAAACTCAATCAAATCCACATTCTCTCTACCCCAAGGGTAAGTTCTTCTGTTATCAGGGTCTGTCCATCCTGTTAGTCCTGCTTCATCACCGTAGTAAACAGTAGGTGCCCCCGGCAAAGTCATCTGCATCACTACACCCTGTCTAAAGACATCGTAGTTTATTCCTTCTGATGCTGCATCACTACCAGCTGAGGCCAAACGTCCCGTTTTAGAATTTGTTCTAGTTAGGAAGCGTGAATGATCGTGGTTTGATAGTTCATTCATTGCAACCATCAAAGACTCATTTTGCATGCGTGCCATTGCTATTTTCATACTGTGCTCAAATGCCCATGCATTTCCAATCAAATCTGGATTTAACTGATCTGAGTGTTTATCCATTCCAGTCAAAAACCATGTGACTGGTTCCATAAACGCATCATAGTTCATTACTGTATCCCATTCATCGCCCTTTAACCAAGGACTAGCATCTCCATAATGCTCCGCCAAAATAATAGCATTAGGGTTTGCTTTCTTAACAGCTTTTCTAAAGCGCTTCCAGAACTTGTGGTTAAACTCTTCAGAATGTCCTAAGTCTGCTGCCACATCTAGTCTCCATCCGTCTGCGTTAAACGGAGGTGAAACCCATTTTTTCCCTATCTTTATAATATATTCTTGTAGCTTTTCTGAATCTTCATAGTTAAGTTTTGGCAAAGTATCATTGCCCCACCAGTTCTCATAGTGGTAGTTATCTGGCCAAGCGTCCTCGCTAAACTTAAAGAATGATACATAAGGACTATCCTTGCTCTCATAAGCGCCGGTAATCTTTGTATAAACTTTTTCTTTATCTAACCACTTGTTAAAGGAACCGCAGTGATTGAACACCCCATCCAGTATTACACGAATACCCATCTTGTGAGCTTTCTCCACTAACTCAATGAATAGTTGATCAGAAGCCTCTAGGTTTTCTTTGTCGGTGGTACGCTTGCGATACATTTCTGCACCGTCGTTCGACCACTCACCATAACTTAGTTTTGCTCCACCATCATTTACTATTTTTCCAAAGTGTGGGTCTATATGGTCGTAATCCTGTGTATCATACTTGTGATTAGAAGGTGACACAAACAAAGGATTAAAGTAAATAACTTCCACTCCTAAACCTTTTAAATAATCAAGTTTGTCAATTACTCCCTGCAAATCTCCACCGTAAAACTCACGAGTGTCATCTGCATTTGGTAGCTGATACCAATCTTCAATCTTTGCAACACCAGAACCTAGATATGCGTACTCTTCAGTCTCCACATCGTTAGACTTATCTCCGTTGCAGAAACGATCCACATATATTTGATACATAACAGCACCCTTTGCCCAATCAGGAGTTTTAAACTCTGTATTAAAAACAAAAGGATTCTGAATGTTATTGTAGTTAGGACCTTGTGCATCGTAGAAAATTTTGTTTCCGTCCTTTTCCACGCGGAAGAAATATTCCACTATTTTTTCAACGTGAAGAGGCTTACACTTATAATAAGCAAAGTCTCCATCTTTGTAATCTAAATCCATGTGGTGATCTTCAAAGTACTCGCCCTTCTTTATACAAATAAAAACATTAATGTCTTCATCAGCACATCTTAGTACAAATGTGACATCGCCGTCTTTGCTTAAACGAAACCTATCAGTTCCATCATGAAATAAACTATGATATTGTCTGTCCATAAGAATAATGCCTCTAATCTAAATATTTTCCCCACACGAAAATATTAAAACTTTATGCCTGAGCTGGAGCATCAAATAACGCCTCAAACTCTTCTCTAGTAATTTTTTCTTTTTCCATTAATACTTGCGCACTCTTGTGCAAGATATCAATATTCGCCTCAATAATAGCCTTTGCCTCTTTGTAGCAAGTGTCTACTATATTTTTAACTTCTTCATCTATCTCAGATGCAGTCCTTTCGCCGTAGCCCTTTGAGTGAGCTAGGTCGTAACCGATAAAGACATCGTCTGAGTCGTCATCGTAATTGATAAATCCAAGTTTATCTGAAAAGCCGTACTTAGTAACCATGGCCTTGGCAGCAGCCGTAGCCTGCTTGATGTCTTGAGATGCACCTGTAGTTACATCATCCAAAACCAATTCCTCAGCTATACGTCCACCCATCGAAACCATAATCTCCTGGATCATCTTGCCCTTAGTGATGAACATCTCATCCTTCTCCGGCAAAGGCATAGTATATCCCGCAGCACCTAATCCAGTTGGAATAACTGAAATAGTGTGAACAGGTCCCACCTTTGGAAGCACGTGGAACAAGATAGCATGACCAGACTCGTGGTATGCAGTAATCTTCTTCTCCTCTGGAGAAATGATCTTGCTCTTCTTCTCTTTGCCCACGCCCACTTTAATAAGCGCACGGTTCAAATCTTCCTGAGTAATATATGCCTGATTATGTTCAGCTGCATAGATGGCAGCTTCGTTTATCAAGTTCTCCAAATCAGCGCCAGTAAATCCAGCAGTGATTCTTGCAATCTCTTCAAAATCTACATTGTCGCCCAAAGGCTTGTTCTTCGCATGAACTTCTAATATCTCCTTACGGCCCTTCACATCAGGTCTTCCCACTACTACCTTACGGTCAAAACGACCAGGTCTCATAATAGCAGGATCAAGTATATCTACACGGTTGGTAGCAGCCATCACAATAATTCCTTCATTCACACCGAAACCATCCATCTCCACAAGTAACTGGTTAAGAGTCTGCTCACGTTCATCGTGGCCACCACCCATACCAGTTCCGCGACGTCTAGCAACCGCGTCTATCTCATCAATAAAAATGATACATGGTAAGTTTTTCTTAGCCTCTGCAAACAAATCACGAACACGTGATGCACCAACACCCACGAACATCTCCACAAAGTCAGAACCTGAAATTGTAAAGAATGGCACCTTGGCTTCACCCGCTGTAGCTTTTGCCAGCAAAGTCTTACCTGTACCTGGAGGACCCTCTAGTAGCACTCCCTTTGGAATACGAGCGCCCAACTCAATATATTTTTTAGGATTCTTAAGGAAATCTACTATCTCCTCTAGTTCCTCTTTCTCCTCTAGTAGACCAGCCACTTTAGAAAAGTCCATTCCTTTAACGTCTACCACTTTCTTTGCCTTGTTCTTTCCAAAGTTTGCCATCTTGCCAGCACCGCCACCAGCATTAAAATTCATCATCATGATAACTACTAGCACGATGATTCCCATAAATACCATAGGAAGGATTGTTGTCAAGAACACACTGTCTCTATCTACGTCCTTGATAGTTGGATTGATATCCTTAGGCGCTTTTTTGTTGTAAGCATTCAATTCGTCTATCACCTTATTAACATCAGTCACATAGACTTCTTCCTTGCTATTATCTTTCAACTTAATAACGATTTGACCCGTAGGGATTTCTTTGTTCTGGTTGATAGTAACACTCTTAACCTTCCCCTGGCTCAAATCCTTTTGAAAATCACTGTATTTGTAATGCGAAGTTTGCAACATTCCTGAGATTGAGTAGTATAGCATACCCGCAATCAAAAGGAACATAATCACTATCGTAATCCTTGGCATTCCACCTTTTCTATTATTCATTCGTATACTCCTGTATTTTATTTTGCGAAATTGGTCTTCGACAAATATCCTAGCCGTCTAGTCCTCTAATTCCACAACTCCTATAAACGGTAAGTCTCTGTAACTTTGATTGTAATCAAGTCCATAACCAACCACAAATTTATCTTCTATCTCAAATCCTGTATAATCCACATGTACATCCACCTCGCGCCGAGATGGCTTATCAAGCAATGTAGTAACCGCAAGACTTCTAGGGTTTCGTTTTTTTAGTTCTGGAATAAGCTGGCTTAATGTATGTCCGGAATCTACAATGTCTTCCACCACTATCACATCAAGTCCTTCAATGCTATCATCCAAATCCTTCTTAATCTCAATCTGTCCTGAACTTACAGTGCCAGAACCATAGCTAGACACTTTCATAAAGTCCATAGTAGTAGGAATAGTCAGGCGCTTTGCAAGTTCTGTAGTATAAAAAACACTTCCCTTTAAAATACAAATGAGACGCACTTCTTTCTTTGCATAATCTCTACTAATCTGCTCTGCAATCTCCTTGATTCTTGCGTCCACTGTGTCTTCATCAATCATGATTGTTATTTTCTCGTTCATAATAGTCTCCCTCTCAAAACTGTCCGTCAAAAGCCACTAGCCTTTGTACTCGAGTTTTACTATCTTTTTGGTGTTAGGTGTCACTTTCACGTCCGCACTAATCCTATAGCCAACCACCCAAAGAATATGGTTTCCATCAGCCACCAAAAGTACTTCATCTCTCTCACGACGCGGAATTTTCTCATCAATGAAGTATTTTTTAAGCTTTTTTGTGGCTCCATTGTTGTCTATAACGATATAATCGCCCTTCTGACGTGTTCTCACAACCACATCATCTATTCTATCATAATCAAGCCACTTAGTGTATTTAAGTTCTTCTATATTAGTGCGGTCAAAATCGTCCTCTTCAAAGGAAATGATAACCTCCTTATCCTTGGTAACAGAATTTGCCTCGACGCTCTCACTAAACATAGAAATGCCGTCATACTCTCGTTCCGCCACTATTGAATATGGAAGGTCAATCTTCTTCCCAACCTGCTTCTCACTAAGAGAAACTACTTCTCCCACATGAATGCGTGTGATATCCTTAAGTTTGCCAGCTATATTCTCAATCATCTTTCTAATGACCCCCGTCAAAACAATAGGGTCAATCACAAATGACTCATCACTTAAGAACAATCTGCCTTTTTTCTCTGTCACAAACTCCTCGTACACATCTTCCACATCTTTTTCAATATAATCTGATGTGTCTGCAAGTTCATTGGACGCATTAGTGATGTTTTGCATCGCATTATCATTAATGTTCTCTAACAATGGCATAATTTCTAGTCTAATTTTATTTCTAGTGTAATCTGTAGAATCATTAGTTGAATCGTTTCTATATTCAATCTCATTTTCTTTCAAATAGTCTTCTATTTCTTTGCGACTGAGACAAAGAATTGGGCGAATAACCTCTAACACGTTTCCGTTGGCATCTTCCATCTCTCTTTTAGGTGGAATTCCACCTAGCCCTTTAATGCCGGTGCCTCGAGCTAAGTTCATAAGCACAGTTTCAGCATTGTCATTACTGTTATGAGCCACTGCTATCTTAGTAGCACCCACTTCGTATGCATATTTGCTAAATTCATCATAACGAACATAACGTCCAGCCTCTTCCTCTGATAGTCCTTCCCTCTCGGCTAGTGCTGGCACATCCACATTTATCACTCTATGTGGAACTTTGAATTTAGTACATATCTTTTTAACAAAAGCTGCATCTTGCTCAGCTTCTTCCCCACGAATCATATGATTTATATGAAGCACATACAAAGAAATGCCCAGGCTCTTTTGTAAATCCGAGAGAAGTTTAAGCATACAAATAGAATCAGCGCCACCTGAAACACCCAGAACGACGCTGTCATCTTTTTTCACTAATTTATTTTTTCTGATAAAATCTAGTACTTTTTTCTTCATGTTTTACATTAAGAATTTATCTTATTAAAACTCTACTTATAATTTATTTTTCTGGCTGAAGAATAACCTCATCCGGATACAAAAGACCAAGCTTCCTTGCCATATCTTCCACATACTCGTCAGTCTGTACAAACTTCTTCTTCTCTTTCAACTCTTTTGAAAGCTGAAGCTCTTTTTTGTACTCATTCTTAAGTTGTGCTTCCTGGCTTTTTAGTTTATTAAGAGTGCTAAACTTCTGGAAAATCTGAATTCCCATAATAATTAAAAATACAGACATAACAACAGCGATAGCCACAAACATCTTGCGATTCGCTTTCTTTCTCTTTCCCTCTGCACTTAAATTCTTAACAGCTCTTTCTCTATTTGGTCTGTCCACATTCGAACTTTTTCTTGCCATTTTACTATCTTCTTTCTCTATCTAGTACCTAGAATCTAGGCTAATTCACTAATAGTAGTTTACTTAAAAACCTTTCAGTTTTCAATAGGTTTATAAGCATAATTTGGTCGGTTTTTTAATATTTATATGTTTTAATTTTGTTTTTTTACTGTATTTAGTCAGATTCCACTTCTTTATACATATCTATAGCCGCTTCTTTTTTTACATGCTCATCCAAGTTTAAAACCTCTACTGCCACGGTCTTCTGGCCGAACTGAATCTTAATAACATCGCCCACTTTCACATCATATGAAGCCTTAACCTTGCGGTCATTTACTAAGACTCTACCTGCAGAACACGCATCTG
Organism: uncultured Eubacterium sp.; assembly: GCA_905235555.1. GTDB lineage: Bacteria > Bacillota > Clostridia > Lachnospirales > Lachnospiraceae > Eubacterium_G. The sequence goes on along the minus strand of CAJOMD010000030.1, from coordinate 18,306 downwards.
AAGCCACAGTTCTTCGCTTTATTATTCTTGATACTTTTAAATACTTATCTATTCTCATATTTCTACAATCCTTTATTTACGGGCCTTGCGCCCAAGTCAAAGAAATAAAAAGGACCGCTACCAATGTAGCGGCCCAAAATTTCTAAACTAATTATTAGTTAAGAGCGTCTTTTAAAGCTGCGCCAGCTTTGAACTTAGGCACTTTAGCTGCCTTAATTCTGATCTTCTCGCCTGTAGCTGGGTTAATACCCTGACGAGCAGCTCTCTTTGATACACTAAATGTACCAAATCCAACTAGCTGAACCTTATCATTCTTCTTTAATGCTTTCTTAACTACATCAGCATATGCGTTAACAGCCTTAGCTGCATCAGTTTTTGATAAACCTGTCTCTTTTGCAATTGCTTCTACAAATTGACTCTTATTCATATCAATTCCTCCTAAAAATTTTAATTCCGATACTATATCGTATCTGTGAAAAATATACTACATTTAGGGGTAATTGTCAACAAAAAACACGATATTTTGGGGGTTTCCGTGGCTTACCATCTTAGCATCTTTATGCTCTCTGATCCGTTGCTCTTAACACAGTACGCGTAATTTTTACCCTTCTTTGTAGTCTTAACAACTAGATATCCGCCAAGTACTCTGAAACCAGTAATCTTTTTGGCTTTGCAAACCAACTGTTTTTGTTTACCACTCTTTCTATAAATCTTCTTACCATCTTTGGTAATGTAGTATTTATACTTGCCAAAGGCTATCTTTTTGTCTCTGCATGAAGTTTCTGTAATCACTTCCATATGATTTGCAGGCTGTTTCTTTCCACCTTCCTGCGGAATCTGGTAGTCTTTGCCAGATGGCACATATGTATAGTTTAAGTTATCATTCACTTTCTGCGCCTTAATTCCCTCAAACACTATCTTATCGCCCACTAATGTAGGCTTAGTACCCTTGGCTAATTTCTTAGTATTCCCTGTTTTTAAATTGATTCTATAAATATAAGTACAACTTAAGCTTTTAGCTGGGCGTGCCGCACAATAAAGATATTTGCCACTCACGCTCAAATGCTTAAACTCCTTAAGACTATTTCTCTTGATTCCGACTTTAACTCTCTCTCCAGTCTTAACATTAAACTTATATATAGGTGTAGACTTCTTGGTAGAAGTGAATGCAAAGTAAATATTTTTACCACTCTTACATGCATATCCGCTTCTAACGTAAGTGTCCGCGTTCACCAAAACTGGCGTCATACACGAAAACGCCAACAACATTATTATTAAACTTGCTAATAGTTTTCTTCTCATAATCCCAAAATCCTCTATATTTTTAGCCTTCTAATTTTGCTAGCATGCTTTAAACTCTAAGGAAATGTCTCTTTCTTCTAATAGGGTTTAAAACTTTGCTCCCAAAGTGGCTGCCATTACGGCTTTTATAGTATGCATTCTATTCTCTGCCTCGTCAAAGACCACACTATAGTTAGATTCAAAGACTTCATCAGTCACTTCCATCTCTGTTAAACCAAACTTCTCGTGGATTTCCTGTCCTATAGTAGTCTTCAAATTATGGAATGCTGGAAGGCAGTGCATAAATACAACATCATCAGATGCATTCTTAATTAGATCCATAGTCACACGATATGGAGTAAGGTCGTTAATACGCTCTTCCCATACACTGTCTGGCTCGCCCATACTCACCCATACGTCTGTATAGATACAATTAGTATCTTTTGTGCCTTCTAAGGCATTCTCCGTGAAGTTTATGGTAGCACCAGTTTGTGATGAAATTGAGTTAGCTTTTTCTATTAGCTCCTGTTCTGGCCAATACTTCTTAGGCGCACATCCTACAAAGTGCATGCCCATAAGAGCTGCACCTATCATAAGGGAATTACCCATATTATATCTAGCATCGCCTATATATACAAACTTAAGTCCCTCTAGGCTACCAAACTTCTCCTTCAAAGTCAAAAAGTCCGCCAAAATCTGTGTAGGATGACTCTCATTAGTAAGTCCGTTCCAAACAGGAACTCCAGCATACTTAGCCAGCTCCTCCACCTTAGTCTGCTCAAAACCACGGTATTCAATACCGTCAAACATTCTACCTAGCACTCTAGCAGTATCGGCAATACTCTCCTTCTTTCCTATCTGCGAACCAGATGGATCCAGGTAAGTAACACCCATACCAAGATCGTGTGCTGCCACTTCAAAAGCACAGCGAGTACGTGTGCTAGTCTTCTCAAAGATAATGGCAATATTCTTGCCCTTTAGCACATCGTGAGGTTGATTAGCTTTCTTTTTAGCTTTCAAGTCTGCTGCTAAGTCAATAAGATAAGCCAACTCCTCTGGTTTGTAGTCTATTATTTTTAAAAATGATTGTGATTCGAAATTCATTATATCCTCTTTCTATTTACTCAACTGTTCCATAAAAGCTTCTTTATTCTCTTTAGCAGTTGTGGTTGGTCTTCCTAAATCATCTCTTGCACCTATTGCGCATTTCACTTCAATGAAACATTTTTTTCTACCGTCTCTCGCCTTTTCTAATTCTACATCTAATTTCTCAAAACTGTCAACAGATACAACTTCTTCATATCCGCATCCTTTTGCAATCTGCACAATATTTATTTTATCCGCTACTGTAGGCGCTCCACCTACAGATTCGTGGGCAGCATTATTTAACACAATGTGAACGATATTTTCTAGCCCGCTAGTTCCTGTCAAAGCTAACGCACCCATATGCATTAGCATTGCTCCATCACCATCCAAAATCCAAATCTTTTTATCTGTCTTCTGGCTAGCAATACCCATAGCTATAGATGAACTATGTCCCATAGAGCCTACCGTTAAGAAATCATATCCATGTTTCTGTCCATTTTTCTCTCTAATCTCAAATAACTCTCTACTTGCCTTTCCTGTAGTGGAAACAATCATATCCTCCCCACTATATTTGACTATATGATTAATAATCTCTTCTCTAGTCATTAAATATTCATTGCTAAATTTAATCTTATTATCATATTCTAAAGTACCTTTTTTAACAACAAAAGCTGCTTGCTTGCCTTGTTCAAATAGTTTCTCAAATTCTGCTAGCTTGTCTTCTACTTCTTTCATTGTAGTTTCCTTAGATATGATAAAGTACTCAATATCCATATCTTCTAACAATGCGTTTGTAACTTCACCCTGGAAAATATGCTGTGGTTCATCATGAACTCCGGGTTCACCTCTCCATCCTACTAGGAACAAACAAGGAATTCCATAAACCTTTTCATTCAGTAATGAAGCAATAGGATTTATAGTATTTCCCTCTCCAGAGTTTTGCAAATAAACAACAGGTGTTTTTCCAGTAGCTAAATGATATCCTGCAGCCAATCCCACTGCATTACCTTCATTTGCCGCAATAATATGATGCTTATTATCCACACCATATTTATCCATCAAGCAATTACATACAGCACTTAGTAATGAATCAGGAACACCTGTAAAAAATTCAAATCTATCTAAAAAATCTAGTTTCATCGTTCCTCCTAAATCTCGTCAATTAGAGTGATAATCTCTTTAAACGGCATTAGTTTATCATCCACTTCCATTGCTCTATGATTTTTTAATATCTCTTCAGCAGTGGATTGCATAGCTGGAAATGCGCTTCTAGTAAGTTGATTTGCATAAATAACAATGTTAACACCGTGCTTTGCAAGTTCTTCTTCTGTAATACTATTAAATGATGTAGGAACTACTACTATAGGGGTTTTACTATCCTCTTCTCTAAACTTGTCACAGAATTCAAGTATTTCTGCTGGATTCTTCTTTCTGCTATGAATCATAATTCCGTCTGCTCCTGCTTTCACATATGCATGGGCTCTTTCTAGCGCATCATCCATTCCTTCCTCGAGAATAAGACTCTCTATTCTAGCAATAATCATAAAATCGCTAGTTAATTGTGCATTCTTGCCTGCCGAAATCTTTTCACAGAAATTTTCAATAGTATCCTGATTCTGAACGACCTCTGTTCCAAACAATGAATTCTTCTTAAGTCCTGTTTTATCTTCTATTATTACTGCAGATACTCCCATTCTTTCTAGAGTTCTAACGTTATAAACAAAGTGTTCTGTCAATCCTCCTGTGTCGCCATCTAGAATGATAGGCTTTGTAGTTACTTCCATTATGTCATCGATTGTTCTAAGTCTTGATGTCATTTCAACTAATTCTATATCCGGCTTGCCCTTTGCAGTACTGTCACAAAGACTTGAAACCCACATAGCATCAAACTGATCAAGTTTTCCATTGTTTTCAACAATAGTTTTTTCAGCGATTAATCCAGTTAATCCACTATGGGCCTCTATTGTTTTTACAATAGGACAAATATCAATTAATTGGCGAAGTCTTTTTCTTCTATATTCTGGCATAGCAAGTTTTTCTTTGAGAGTCATATCAATCTTCTTAACATTATCATTATATGTATATGATACTTCTACTAACTCTCCACCAGTTTTTTCTAGGGCCCTAATTACACTTTCTCTAATAGAACGCTCAGGACCTTCTTTCCAATTATCCCCATGAACAACATAATCAGGCTTTAAATCTTCAACAATTTGGTCATAAAGCATATCTTGTTGCACAACAACTTGGTCGACTCCTTCTAAACTTTCATAAAGTTTAATTCTTTTTTCTAAAGGAACGGTCGGAAATCTGTTATATCTAATTAAAGCCTCGTCACTCAAAGCCCCTACCGTTACACTTCCGAGTTTTCTTGCCTCGTTAATAATGTTTAAATGTCCATCATGAATAATGTCTGTACAAAAACATGTGTATACGCTTTTCATATTTGCCTCCTAATCTTTGTAAACTACGGGAATTGTAATATCATTTTCAATTAACGCTTCTTTGAAAACCACAAAAAAGTCTTTTATATCTTGTTCATCAATTGCACCTAAGGCACATAATCTAAATGTATTTGTATTTGATACTTTGCCTGGATAAATAGTAAAACCTCGTTCATAGCAATAGTCGTGAACTTTTGTAAAATCCCAATTAGGGTCGTCGGGATAAATAGCTGAAACCACTAATCCCGCTTGCCATTCTCTCTTGATTAAATCTTTAAATCCTAGTTCTTCTAATCCTTCATGAATAGCTTCAAACACTCTAGTGTGCCTCTCCCATTTAGCTTGCTCACCCTCTTCAAAATATTCATCTAATGCTTGTCTTGTTGCATATATGGTCTGAACTGGTGGTGTAAAATGCATTTCCCCTGTTTTTTCGAAGCAATCATATTGCATAAACAAGTTGCAATAGTATGAACGTTTAGGATAATTTTTAGATTCTTCAATAATTCTTCTGTCACCCACTATAAATGATAACCCCGTCATAGATGTAAGACCCTTTTGTGCACTAGCCATACAAAAATCAATATTATCTTTTTCTATATCTATTGGTCTAAGAGCCCATGTGGATGTAGTATCTACGGTGAAAATGGCATTGTACTTATGTACCAACTCACCTATCTCTCTAATCGGATTTAAGATTCCTGTTCCTGTTTCATTATGAGTTGTATGAACCAAACCTATATCTGAATTATCTCTTAATACCTCTTCTATTTTATTTAGATCAGGTAATTCATCTGTAGGGAATTCTAAATTAATATAATCTAACCCATAATAATCACATACTTCGACTGCTCTAGTACTATAGGCTCCATTATTAATCACTAATACTTTTTTCCCTTTATCTAATAGAGAATTAATGCAAATATCTATATTGATAGTTCCAGATCCACAAAACATAACGGATGTATATTTGTTTGGATTTCCGTGTACTACTTTCACCAAATCATCCCTCATCTGCTTCATCATAGAGGCAAAGTCTTTCTCTCTCGGACAAATATCAGGCACCACTTGAGCCAGTTTTACAGAATCAGTTGTAGTAGATGGTCCTGGATTTAGTAAAATGTTCCTTTTAATGTTTGACTTTTTTATTGTTTTCTTTTTTTTCATAATAATCTCAGCATCTGATAATGCTCTCCTTTTTTATACGTCGTATGTTTTATCAATTTTCTTCAACTCATTAAAAGTATCAATTTCGACAATGTCTTCTTCTAGACACTCAGAAATCTCCACTTTATAATCATCCTTAAACTTAACTAGTGGAACTTGCTCCCAATAACACTCTTTTCCGCCTGGCATATTAAAAGTATCAAGAATATGCTTAGACAATTTTTCTCCATCTTCTTTATCCCAATATGATATTCCAACCATCTGATAACAGTCTGTTCCACCTATCTTCTCTTCAGTAATAATGTTATCTTCAACTTCAAAACACCAGTCGTCTGTTCTCTTCTTTTTTATTGCTAAAAAATCTGATGTGTAATGATACTTTTTGATAATAGATGGATTACTAATCAACAAATCTGCTTCAAACACATATGCATTCTTCATATAATCTTTTACACAAAGCGCAGAAGAAATATTATTTGCTTCATTATATAGATTATTATTTACAAACTGAATCTGGGGATACTTTTCTTTTAATTCATCAAATTTTTCAGCTAGGTATCCTCTTACAATTATTATTTCCTCTATCCCTGCTTCTATTACCGCATCTATTAAACCATCTATGATTCTTTTCCCGTGAACAGTTATTAATGGTTTAGGGGTGTTAAGTGTTATAGGCACCAACCTACTTCCAAAACCAGCCGCTAGGAAAATAGCCCTTTTCACAGAATAACTGTCCATTTTATGTATGCCTTTGTCTGTAATTAAGCCATCCTTGACGTAACCCTTACTGTCAAGCCCTTTCATAGTCCTATTTACAGTCGCCAAAGAATATTTCATGTTTTTTTCTAAATCTCTTTGACTTAAAGTCTTATTCACACTGATTAATGTCTCTAATATTTCAAATTCTTTTCTTGATAAATCCTTTTTCATATTCTCTCTCTTTCGTTTCAAAAACAATATTAATATTGATTAATGGAACAGTTTTCCCTGATTTTTATACCGAAAAGGACAACATAATCCCTGCGTTTCATTTTGCAGAGATTTGTTGTCTATATGGAACATTATAATTCTAATCATTTTTATAGTCAATAATACTTGATCTTTCTATTTTGTTAGGAACTATTCTTTATATGCAATAAAATCATGACATGGAACTCTCTCGCTTACTGGGGGTAATTCCATATAATCCCCGTATATGCTTTTTAAAATCTCGTCATAGTCTTTAACGACGCTAAATTGATTGTTTTCAAATTCAAGTTCAGAATATTGTTTCAATATACTCTTATCCCATATTTGAAAATCACCCTCAACCAGTCTTGACATTTTACTAGATTCTTTTAAGCAAGTCATACTATTTATCTTATTTTTCCAATATGACTCACCTTTTTTTCTGTTTCTTCTTACTTTTCTAAATCTTAATATTCTCTTAATTAATCGCACATACGATTTATCATGAGCATAAGCAATATCTGTTAGGCAATCATAGAGGCCGTTTACATAGTGCATTGTTTTATCATAATATTCTTTTTCGCATCCTTCAGGTACATAATCTGTTGGAAATATATCTATATTTACCCCTAAATCTTTATAATCTGGCCAATTCTTTTCTTTTATTCTAGTATCAGTATCGCTCACTTTAGCATATGGATAGAAATACCCTTCATCTATCAATGAATAAACTTTGAACTTGGAATCCTTTTCATCATATAACACTTTCAATAATTTGTTGTATTCGTTTCTCTCTAATAATATATCAATATCATCATCCCAAGGAATAAAACCTTTATGTCTTACTGCACCTAAAAGTGTTCCATCTGCTAGAGAATACTTAATATGATGTTTTTTACATACTTTATCTACATAGATCAAAATATCTAATTGTACTTTCTTTATTTCTTCTAATGATAATTCTTCCATTATTATTCCCTGTATTTTTCTAATATAATATGTTTTTTCGTAATAACTATAATCCTTTTATTGTTTCTATCAACTCTTTTGCACATACTTGTTTCTTGCCATCGAAGAATAGTTCAACACACTTTAACCTCTCTTGTGCATATCTGTCACCTGTGCCCATACAAAGTTCATTTATTATGCGTGTAAATTCATCCTTCTTCTGTACCTTAGGACCAGGTGTAACTGTATCGTAATCAAAATACATTTCCCTATCATTCATTTTGTAATCATCAATATCATAATTATAAAAAACAATTGGTCTATCTAATAATAAATAATCAATATAAACGCTTGAATAATCTGTTATCAAAACATCTGTATGCTTCAATAATTCTTGTGTATCTATCTCTTTTTGTGTTATGCTTAAATTTGTCTTTTCATATTTATGATAAAAATGTTTCTTTACTACAAATAAATAATTGTTAGCTTCACAAATTTTATTAATTGATTCCAAATCCAGAATAGAATTTATATCAATGCATATATTGCCCTCTCTCCTATGAGTTGGCAAATACGATATAATTTTTTTATTAGACAAAAAGGAAAAATCAGATTCTTCCTTAAATTCATCTGTAAAAAAAATATCATTTCTCGGATTTCCGCTTTCGATAATATGACTATGTTTGATTCCGTATGCTCGTTCATAGATAGGTGTCAATTTAGAACTGGTTGATACTTTATAGTTCTTATGAAAGCATGGTCCTCTCAATATTTTATCCTTAATTTTTCTTAACAAAACTGGCTGCTTATTTGTAACTGTATCATCATAAAATATCTTCTTCATAGCAATTCCATGATCTAGATAGATCATAATACATCCACCTAAATATTGCTCATCAAAATCATACGGCCCAACACAATAGATTGCACATCCTGCTTTTTTTTGTAGTTCAATTCCTTTTTCACTATTGTGCATTTCTACAGGTAGGTTTTTCCCCTTCAGTTCTCTATAAACATCTAGATTCTTAGTTATCCAAACAGCATTAATGCCCTCATTTATTGCTTTTAAAAACAAATATTTGGAATTATCTGCAAATTTACTACCTAGCCAAGCACCAAAAATCCATAAACTCTTGTCTCTTTTATGAAAGGTCGTCCTATACATGTTTAAAAGTATCTTTATTCTAGATATCATTTAGTACGTTTCCAATCTTTTTTATTATTTAAAAATCTGATTAAACCACTGTACTAAGAATCCCTGTACAACATCTCCATTAGCACACACCTTAATAATCAATGGTGCAAACACTAATGATACTATTGTCATTAACTTAATCAAGATGTTAATAGAAGGTCCCGATGTATCTTTGAAAGGATCGCCCACTGTATCTCCTACCACAGATGCTTTGTGGGATTCTGATCCCTTACCACCATCATGTCCCTCTTCTATATACTTCTTGGCATTATCCCAAGCTCCACCTGAATTTGCCATAAAGATTGCAAGCATTACACCACATACTAGTGCACCACATAGCATTCCACCTAATGCTTCAGGTCCTAACAAGAAACCAGTTGCTAGTGGAACTATTATTGCAAGTAGGCCAGGAAGTACCATCTCTTTAAGAGCAGCGTTTGTAGAAATAGCCACGCACTTCTTATAGTCAGGTTTTACTTCACCTTTTAAAATGCCCGGCTCTTTTTTAAATTGTCTTCTAACCTCAGCAATCATTTCGTTCGCAGCTTTGCCCACAGAATCCATAGTTAGCGACGAGAATAAGAATGGAAGCATTCCTCCTAAGAACACGCCGGCTACTACTGTTGGGCTTAGAATACTAATAGCTTTCAATTTTGAAACCTCAGAATAGGAAACAAATAATGATAACGCTGTAAGTGCAGCTGATCCTATAGCAAATCCTTTGCCGATGGCTGCTGTAGTATTTCCTACTGCATCTAGTTTATCTGTTATATTTCTTACATTCTCATCTAGTTCTGCCATTTCTGCTATACCGCCGGCATTATCTGCAATAGGTCCATAAGCATCTACTGCTATAGTCATACCAGTGGTTGAAAGCATACCAACTGCTGCTAGCGCAATACCATACATTCCAAAGAATGCATATGACACTAAAACACCAGCTACTATAAAGATGATAGGTATAGCTGTAGATTTCATACCTACTGCTAAACCATTTATAATGTTGGTAGCAGATCCTGTCTGTGAACTGTCTGCAATCTGTTTTACACTCTTATATTTCTCTGATGTATAAATCTCTGTTAATTTTCCAATAGCCATTCCTACTACCAGTCCAGCAAAGATTGCCCAGAATGCATTGAAGTTATTAAAGAATAATTTACTAAATATTGCTGCTGCTATTAGTACAATAATTTCTGCCACATACTCTCCTAGATTTAGAGATTTTTGTGGGTCTGCTTTTTTTCCACCTCTTACAAAGAAAGTAGCTATCACTGCTGCTAGCACACCCACAGCAGCTATTACTAACGGAAATATTACATGGTTAATAGTAAACTTCCCACCATTGAATTTCACACCAGCCACCATAAATGCCACCGCCAAAGTAACTGACGATACTAATGCTCCTACATAACTTTCGAAAAGATCGGCTCCCATACCAGCCACGTCACCTACATTGTCGCCTACGTTATCTGCTATAACTGCAGGGTTTCTAGGGTCATCTTCTGGTATTCCCGCTTCCACTTTACCTACTAAATCTGCTCCCACGTCGGCAGCTTTTGTATATATACCTCCACCTACTCTTGCAAATAGTGCAATAGATGAAGCACCCAAACTAAATCCGGTTAGAATACTTACGCTCTCAGGAGTGAAGTGCCAGTTATTTGTAACACCTATAATAATAATTATTCCAGCAAGTCCTAATATTCCAAGACCTACCACGCAAAGACCCATTACTGCTCCGCCTGAAAATGCAATAGATAACGCTTTATTCATTCCACTCTCCTTAGCAGCATTAGCCGTTCTGACATTCGCTTTAGTAGCCACTGTCATACCAAAGTAACCTGCCAGTGTAGAGAACAATGCTCCCACCACAAAACAAGCAGCGGTCAACCAGTCAATTCCAAATCCAAGTATAATTGTTAGCACTAACACAAATATAATCAGCACCTTATACTCAGAAAAGAGAAATGCTTTAGCGCCTTCAGCTATAGAACTAGAAATCTCTTTCATCCTTTCTGTACCAGCATCTTTCTTTGAAATGCTAGCAGCTTTTATTCCAGCAAAAATAAGAGCGATTACTCCTACTGCTGGAGCTAAATAGATTAAGTACTCAAGTTTATTCATAAACTTAGCCCTTCCTTTCCGAACGATTTCGCTGTTCTCATTATACTATATTTTTCTACAAACTGTAAATTTATTTAAATATGCCCTATATTTCACTTAATAATGATAAGTTATTGACTATGTATAGTTAATAAAGTAAACTAAATACTGTATTTTTCTTAAAAATTAAATGGTTGAGGTAATTAAAAATGAAAAAGAATTTAGACTATATTGATGAGGAAATAATTAAACTTTTACATTCTAATGCCAGGATGCCTTTGAAGGAAATCGCCCAGAAGGTATATCTTTCTTCTCCTGCTGTTTCAGCCAGAATAGAAAGACTGGAGGAGAACGGAATCATTACTGGATACCGCGCTATGATTAATCCTGTAGAACTAGGATATCATATAAAGGCATTTATAAATGTAGGTGTATCACCAGAGCGTAAGCAGGAATTCTATGATTTTATTAAACCATCTAAATACGTGATAGAATGTAATAACGTGACTGGTGATTTCACTATGCTAGTAGAGGTTATGTTTAAAAATACAGAGGAATTAGATGAATTTGTAGGTGAACTTCAAAAGTTTGGAAGCACACAAACTCAGATAGTATTCTCAACATCTGTAGAAAACAGAGGAATCCCTGAAAGATCAGACGATTAATAATGAAATACGAATTAGAACAAAATTATATAATAGAGCTACTTAAATGTGCTATCACTAATACCACTCCTTCCTCTCCTGATGAGAGGATAAATTGGGATGTGGTATTTAACTATGCAAAGATACATAGAATAGCTCCCGTTTTATATTTCTCTATTCAAAAAATACCTGAAAATTACAAATCTAAGATTGCTAATCTTGACCAATATGAATTAGCATACAAATCAAACTTGGTGGACGATGCTAATAGAGAAAATGAAATATCAATTGTTACTAAGTTGCTAGTAAATAATGGTGTTGACTATATTCTATTAAAAGGATCAGTCACTAAGCACTTCTACCCTGACACTTCTATGAGAATGATGAGTGATGTGGATATTCTTTATCGAAATAAAGATCCTAAAGAAATAAAAAACTTACTTGAGAGCAATAACTATACTCAAACTAAAGTCACTCCTAAAGATGCTATGTATTTAAGTTCTAACAAATTGGTAAAAGTAGAGATGCAACAATCTCTATTAGATGATGGATTTACTGATTGGCTAAAATACCTAGATAACATTTGGGATAGATGTACCAAGAAAACTGAGAATGAATTTATAATGACCCCGGAAGATTTTTACATCTACCATATTGTCCATATGGCAAAACACTTTATTAATGGTGGCATTGGCTTAAGACATATTTTAGATACATGGGTTATTAATAATCATTACAACAATATTGATAGACACTACACTAATAAAATACTGACCAAATTAAAACTGTACGAATTTGAAAAACAGATAAACAGTCTATGTGAAATCTGGTTTGAAGATTCCATACCTGCAAACAAAGAAGAAGTTGATTTACTATCAGAATATATTTTTGCTAATGGTGCTTTTGGAAATATTTCTCAACAATCTGTCAACGAAGTATCGAGCGGAATGAAGGGCAAAATCTTCCCTAGTAAAAAAATAATGACTAACTACTATGGAGAAACCATTACTAAATATCCTTTTACCATTCCATTTTATTGGATGCGATTAAATGTTGAAAGATTGTTAAAGAATCCTAATAAAACAAGAAATAAAATCAAATCAATGTCTAATATTTCAGATGAGCAAAAAAAGAAGACCGAGCAACTATTTAAAATATGTGGATTAAAGTAAAAATGGTATTAATCCAAAGCATTTTTTAGTGCTACACAATATATTAATTTATATACGCCAAATCCTAGTAATAATCCAAATGAATTGAGTATAACGTCATCTATATCAAAAATCCCTATTCCCAATAGTCCTTGAATGACCTCAATTAAAATTGAAAGTAGAATTCCAAATATCAATATTTGCCACCATTTATTCTTTTTAGAAAACAAAGGCACTAGGAAACCGTATGGCATAAACATGATTATATTACATGCTAAATTTTTGAAGAACCAGTCGTCTATCGAATGTACGCTTTTCACATAATATGTAATAATTTCAAAAGGAACTAAATGGGGTGGTTCCAAATATATTTCACCACCATTTTTCCAGTGTTCAATTAACTTTCCAAAAATAGGTGAAGGAAATTTGAAAATCAAAACAAAAATTAATACAAACAAATATAATATGAAAATAGGAATAGAGTATTTTTGTATGAAATTAAATATCCTTCTCATTTTTTGAACCTTTTTTCTTAATTTTGTGTTTCATGTTTTCTAGTTGTTCTTTATCTTCTTCTAAGTTTTCTTTCTCTATAGCTTTCTTTTCCTCTTCTGTAGAATTCATTTTTATGTGTTTAGGTAATTTATGAGTAGCAGTATCAAATTCTTCTTTAGAATTTTTTTGATAATCATCGTAAGACCCATAGCCATACTCATATCCACTGCGATGCGAATCACCATATCCATAGCCATACATACCATACTGTCCATTTCCATAGCCCTTTCTTGTAAGTCCATAGCCATATTTGCCATAACCATATTTACCATATGAATATTTACCGTAACCATAACCATTTCTGATATTTCCTAGGCTTCCATTAAGTACACAACCTAATATAGGCTTTTTTGTATATGAAAATTCTTGCAAAGTATTGATTATTTTATTCACTCGTACATAATCTTCTTTTACCACATAAACTACAGCATCGCTGTACTGTGCAAAAGCTGCTGCATCTGAAAGGTCACTACAAGGCGGAACGTCTATAATTACATAATCTACTACTGATTTGACATCATCCATAAAATTTTGCATTTTATCAGAATTAATTAAATCCACCGGATTTTCTGTAGGTTTATCAGGAGCGACTGCCAACACTCTAGTATCCTTTAGATTAGTGATAGCTTCACTACTTTTTATTTTTCCTTCAAAATATTCTCCTAAACTGTACGATGCACCTTCGACATTTACCATTCCCTTAAGGGCCGGCTTTCTTAGATTCCCATCCACTAGCATTACCTTGTACTCCATTTTAGATAAGGAATAAGCTAAATTCATAGAAAATGTACTTTTACCTTCACCCTGGCTAGTACTAGTGACTACTATTGTTTTGGCATTTTCATCCTTAAACATTCTCTCACATCTAGAAGAGATACTTCTCATAGATTCCACATACCTAAACCCCACCTCTTTATTTAAAATAGAACAACTATTATTATCTGCTTTAGGATCTAACGCTACATATGGTAAACTTCCAATAAAATTAATACTCAAATATTTATTTACATCATCTCTATTTTGAATAGTCTTAACAAATATTGCAATAATAAGCGCAGGTATGGCACCCAGTACTAATCCTATAAATGCAAATAATATTATTGTTAATATAGGATTATATGGATTATCAGGTTCAATAGCTTTTTGAGGTTTCTCCAATATTTTTAATTTAGTATCACCTACTACAAATTCTGTCACTGCTTCATAATTGTTTAGTACAGACATACTTGTTTTGTATGTCATTTCTGCATCAGACCCTCTTGTAATAATATTCAGTATATTGGTATTAGAAACGGGATATATGTCAATGGTAGCTGGTACATAGTCAGTGCCCAAATCATTTTTTATAATTTCATAAAAAACCTCATTGTTAATTAAATAGTTAAAACTTACACTCAAATCTTCTGTTAATTGATTATTATTAGAGTATGAGACTCTATTTTCTCCGCTATAATCAGCTGCTGTCACATTAAAAATAGCCTTAGATTGGTATGATGGGACATATGTATGTTTATAGTAAAAAAAACCAAGCACTCCCAATATAATAATTAGTCCTGCAGGTACAAACCATAACCTTCTAAATGCGTCCAAAAATCTAAAGAAAATGTCTTGCAAACTATTTACTTCTTGGTGATTTTTAAATTGATTTTTAGCATTATCACTTTTCATATATTTCTACCACCTTTTCCCCATTCACACTATTATAGTCGTATCTATGAGCATTTCTTTTAGGTCTAAATTTCAAAGTTTTATAATCATTAAGTATGCAACCAGTAAACTTGGCATTAGATTCTTCAATCAACTCTATACAATTCATTACATCATTAGTATATGAAAAATCTTGTCTTGTAACTAAGATGGCATAATCCACTCTATCTAAAAGAGCTTCCGCATCTGATACCAAAGCCATAGGTGGTGTGTCTATTATTACAAAATCTGCAAGCAATTTACACTTCTCAATTAGATCAAACATAGCTGCCGATTTCATATACTCATTAGTTCTAGAATGACTTTTGTTAGACATAATAATATCAATAGGTATATTTTTACCCTTGTACATAGCCTCATCTAATCCAATTTTGCCCAAAAGTAATTTGGACATATCAGTAATTTTTCTTTTTGGAATGTCTAGCATTTTATAAGCGGCGGGCTTTCTCATATCCGCATCTATCAATATTACCTTTTTACCTTCTTTAGCCAATGATAGCGCCACATTCATTGCTACCGTGGATTTTCCTTCATTTTCACACACACTGGTAATCATAAAGGTATTCTTACTTGAATCGTTTTCTTTTTCATATTCTATTTTTGTTCTAATATTATTAATGTCTTCAATAAATGCGTTTGAAATGATAGGGCTAGTAATCAAAAGTGATTTTACACTTTGTACTACTTTTGCTTTAATGGTTTTGTTTTTATTTTCATGATTAATTACTCCTAAAAGATTTACTCCCAAGGATTCTTTTACTGCATTTTCTGTTTTTATGGTTTTTCTAAATATACTTATCAATATTATAATAAGTAACATCAGTAAAGCGCATACTCCTCCCACCTCTAAAGATCTAATTCTAGGAGTAAAAGCATTATTTGGATTTTGAGCGATAGTAGGTTCTCTTATGACATCAAAAACAGCATCGGCATTTAAATAATCAGATAGTTCATAATAACTATTCATAGCCGCAGAAATAGTTTGATATGACACAATAGGATCATTGGATGTGACAGTAAACTTCATTAAATTGGTCTGTTCTATAAGAGTAGCTTCTTTTTTAGATTCAGAACTATCAGTTCTTTTCAAATCCCTATTAATTCTTCCCAACATTACATCTGAGTCCAAAAGGCTATTAAACGCCTCTACTACACTATCTGCCACCACTTTATTACCCATTACAAATCCTGTACTTTGGCTAGGATTTATTACATAAATGGCAGAACTAGTATATGTAGGGACATACTCTTTTTTCAAAAAAATAAAAGAAACCATAATCCCTAAACATCCAACTATCAAAACAATCCATATGCGATTCAACACATCTCGCACAATAGAATATAGGTTAATATTTTGTAAATCTAAAAATTTATGCATTATTCATCCTCCACCACAACAGTAAGATCCGTAACAGACTCTGTTATTTTCCCTTCATTAATCATATATTCTACATAATAACAACCTTTTCTTTTTGTATTGACTGTGCTTGTTTTAATTTTAACTTTGTTTTTTGAGATTTCCTTTCCCCCAGGAGTTTGTACTGATTTTATATACTTCATTTCATTAAATTTACTACCTTTTTTTACATAAACTAAATTGTTTTTTAAATTAATGATAGGAGCTTTAGTGTTTGTGCTATTTATAAGTACATGCGCCTTTAGTGTAACAGTATCTCCCATGCTATTAGTAACTTGTGCCACCACTGTATTATCTCCAGAAGATGCAGTGGAAAATGATGCGGATAATATTTTAACCTTTCTACTAATATCCCCATCAATGCAATCTTTAACGCCTATAAGATTTCTTGTATTTTCTTCGCTACTAGTCTCTATACATAGTGGTTTCCTAAGATAAAATCTAGGTTTTGTATAATTTTTAAAACGTAATGTTCTAGTGGCCTTTGCTACATTCTTGTCAGAATCCTCTACAGCATATGTGATATTACATATATGTTTTTTTCTATTTGTAAATCTAGAAATAGATTCTACGATAAGAGATCCTGTGAGATCTCCATCCTTAGTATCCTTCGCTATAACATCCTTCTTCAATTCCTGCTCGCTTGCATCCACATTCACTTCTAAGTTTTTAGAGCCAATGCTAATGGTAGGGGGATTAGTATCGATAGACATCTTAAAATTAGCCCATTTGTAAACAAAAATGACTACCCCTATAAAAAATATAATTATAAATAAATCTTCTCATTATTCCTCCCATCACATAAATTTCATTTACAATTATTATTTTGCATTATATCACTTTATTCTCTTAGCTGGAACTCCCACTATTACACTTTCTGAAATTTCACACGAATCTACTATAGTTCTTCTTCAACTAACTCTAAAGCTGCAATAATATCTGTCTGCATATCAAAATATCTATACATACCCAAACGTCCACCAAATATTACTTTTCCTTCATCATCAGCTAACTTTCTATATTTTTCATAAAGAGAGTTATTCCTTTCATCATTAATTGGGTAATACGGCTCGTCTCCTCTCTGCCATGTGGCAGGATACTCTCTTGTAATAACAGTATGAGGAATACTCCCTTCTTTCCCTCCTTGACATCCAAACTCGAAGTGTTTGTGTTCTATAATTCTAGTATAAGGAATTTCGTATTCTGTATAATTAACTACTGCATTGCCTTGATAGTTTTCGCATTCTAATCTTTCATGCTCGAATCTCAAACTTCTATATTCAAGTTCTCCATAGCAGTAATTATAGTATTCATCTATCATTCCAGTGAATAGAATCTTCTTAGCACATGACTTAAATTCTTCTCTATTCTCAAAGAAATCCGTATTTAATCTAACTTCAATACCTTCAAGCATTTTTTCTACTATCTGCGTATATCCACCAATAGGAATTCCCTGATACTTGTCATTAAAATAATTGTTATCATAAACCATTCTTACTGGTAATCGTTTAATAATAAAACTTGGGAGTTCGCTACATGGTCTTCCCCACTGTTTACCAGTATATCCTTTAATTAGTTTTTCATAAATATCTATACCTACCATAGAAATAGCTTGTTCTTCCAAATTTTTAGGTTCAGTTATCCCTGCCTCTTTCACTTG
>CAJOMD010000029.1 GCA_905235555.1 uncultured Eubacterium sp. | reverse complement strand
CCTGCATATTCAGGCTTCCTAGTTACTTTCTCGCCTTTTTTATTTGTTACTATTTCACCTTTTTTGTTTCTCTTATAAATTACCTGCTTGTCTTTCTTTGCCTTAGTTTCCTCTTCCACCACTTCAGCGCCGTCCCAAGCATCCTTCTTCTTTTTTTCATACGCTTTCTTAGAAGATTCTTCCTCAGCCAGTTCTTTTTTAGTCTTATTTATCTTATTGCCATTTTCATCTGTCACTACAACAGTTTCTTCCGCTTTTGATTTCTGACTCTTTGTATTTTGGCTAATGCATACTGCTCCTACCACAACGGCAATAACTACTACTGCAACTATCAAAATTCCTATAACTAATTTCTTTTTTGACTTCATGGTTTTCTCCTTTTAATCAGCTATATAACTGTCTCTTCCAAATCTTTAATCACTGCTGCTATAGCATGTTCAGTGTTTTTAACTGTAATTCTGTCTGCCACTTCTTTAACGCAGTCAATGGAATTCTCCACAGCATAACCAATATCAGCATATTCTAAAAGTGTGATGTCATTTTCATAATCACCCACACCCACCGTAGTGTGAATCTGCCCATTTAAATGTTTCTTTAGGTGATCTACTGCCACTCCTTTGCCACTATCAAGCGAAACATACTCCAGACCTTCATTCCAACTTCTGTAAAACTGTAGTTCGTCGCCGAATGTATTAATCAAATCCTTCTTAATATCCAGCGTCAATTCTTCCGACTGCACCGTCAAAACCTTATACATCTCATCAGGAAATGTATCAAACAAAGCATCTAGTGAACCATCGTCTGCGCTATGGTTTTTCGCCTCATACTGTGCATTTATAGATGTATTCACTCCAAAAGAATAGTGCCAAACATCGGGATAATTCTTCTGCAAATATTTAAAAACTTTATATACCGTAGACTTATTGGCTGGCCAGGTTTTTATCAATTTATCTTTTTCAGTGTCATAAAGTAGCGCCCCATTGAACGAAACTACTGGCGCATTTATCTTTACTTTGTCGCTGAAGTGCTCCATAAAAGAAGGAGCTCTGCCTGTAGCCAATGTAAACAATCCACCTTCATCCTGAAAGTACCTGATAGCCTTTGCATTTTCATCAGACACTTTTCCAGCCTCGTATGTGAGAGTACTATCTACGTCTGAACATATTAAAAATCCATCAAATTTTCCCATATCAAATCACTTTAATTGTACAAAAAACTTATGTACAAACTGTGTTCAAATTATTTGTCTAGGACAAATATTGTTTATTCTCTACCGTCCCAACAGTAAGTACAAAGTTTGTCCTTGTCTATTCCTACTGCATCTAGCATATCGTCTAGTCTGTTAAACCTTAGAGATGTAAAGTTGAGTTCTTTTCTAATCTCCTCAACCATAGTTGCATACTTCTCTGAGTCTGGATCTACATACTCCTGCAAAACTTCATCAGTCACATTTCCATTTTCTAATCTCTCAATCACACGTCTAGTGATTAGTTCCATCTCTGAAGAAGAACGTGAGAAGTTTAGATATTTACAACCATAAACTAGCGGTGGACATGCAGGTCTAATGTGAACTTCCTTAGCGCCACTCTCAAACAAGTACTCTGTAGTCTCTCTCATCTGAGTACCACGAACTATAGAGTCATCTATCAATAACAAACTCTTGTCTTTAATCAAATCTTCTACTGCTAGCTGTTTCATTCTAGCAATCAAATCACGCTTACTCTGTATAGTAGGCATGAATGATCTAGACCAAGTAGGTGTATATTTGATAAACGGTCTAGAATATGGAACACCAGATTCGTTGGCATATCCCACTGCGTGAGCAAGTCCTGAGTCAGGCACTCCTGCCACCACATCAGGCTTCACATTATCACGCTTAGCCATTCTCTTACCACACTCGTATCTCATCCACTCCACATTCACACCTTCATATGAACTTGCTGGATATCCGTAGTAAATCCAGAGGAATGTACAAATTTTCATTTCTTTGCCTGGGTTGACTAGTGTTACCACATTCTTTGGCGTCATCACCGCTATCTCACCAGGTCCTAATTCCCTATAATCAGTATAGCCAAGGTTCTTATATGCGAAGTCCTCAAACGATGCACAAAAGCCCTGTTCGTTTTTACCAATCGCAATAGGAGTTCTACCCTTCTTATCTCTCGCTAGATAAATTCCCTCTTTATTCAAAATCATCATCGACAAAGAACCATCCACCGCATCTAATGCGTATTTGATTCCGTCGATAAAATTATCCTTTTTATTTATAAGAGCGGCCACAAGTTCAGTAGCATTAATTTCACCAGTACTCATTTCTTGGAAATGCGCATGACCATCGGCAAAGAGTTCCTCTATCAACTCTTTTGTGTTATTAATCTTACTAACTGTAGTAAGTGCATATGCTCCGTGGTGCGAACGAATAATCAAAGGTTGTGGCTCATAATCTGAAATACAACCAATACCAAGGTTACCTTTCATCTCCTGCACATCTTTTTCAAACTTTGTTCTAAAAGGAGAATTTTCAATATTATGGATAGCGCGGTCAAAACCGTTCTCTCCATATACTGCCATACCAGCACGTCTAGTACCTAGATGCGAATGGTAGTCCACTCCAAAAAACAAATCAAAAACACAATCTTCTTTTGATGCTACTGAAAAAAATCCACCCATTTTATACCTCTTTCTTAATTCAATCTAACTTCCTCACAACGCCCATTATTATACCATTATTATGGTCCTAATAAAAGATGATTTTTCTATTGTATTTATATTAAATTATATGACAAAGGAGCAATCGTGCGCAAAAATGATTGCCCCTTCGCCATTTAGGAGTTGACTAGAATTAGTGCTCAAATTAGTAATTAAATTAGTGTTTAAATTAGTGCTCAAATTACTACTTACATATCATATCAATTCTTTTTATTCCCAGTAAGTTATTAAACTAATTACGAGTACCTATTGCACTCTAATTTACTTTAACTTTTATTTTTACATTTTTATCACAATAACCATACAAGTTAAACGACCATATGTTTACTATTATTTTATATGTCCCTTTTTTAGTTCCCTTTTTAACTATAATATGCCCTTTACTGTTAACCTTAAGTCTAGATGAACCACCTTCCTTGTAATAATGCAATTTATAGTTACCTAGTTTAGCTCTTATGGCATTTTTTAATACTATCTTCTTTTTCTTTAACTTTTTATATTTTACTTTTTGGTTTTTAATTTTTAAAGTCAGTTTAACCATTTTATTTTGTGTGATTGATTTTTTAACTACTACTGTTGACTGGTTGTTATTAGATTTTGAACTGTTACTTTGAGTCGAATTTTCTTTTTCTGTTTCTTTTGTAGTTGCATTAAAATTATGAGTTTCTTGATGAAGTGTAGTGGTTGTTTCTACGTTTAAATTCTTAGAAGTAATTGGTGTGGTGGTATTTTCCTTTATTGATGTGGTAGCTACATTAGTATTTGTTTCTGTTTTTTCTTCTCCCTGTTCAAAATCAGTACGCATTGAATAAATATAAACGTTATCATTATAATCGTTGCATTCATTACCTACCCAATATATTTTTCCATTTAAGTAAATTGGCATTCTACATGGGTTTAGCATCGCTTTATCCGAAAGAAGAGTTTCTGGATAAAGCACATTTCCATTTTTATCTAAGACAGTATAATAAATACCCTTATATTCGCCATCAAAATAAATGTACTCATTATTATAATCATATTCTTCATAATAACGTTCTCTTCTCTCATATAGAACCACTATTTCATCTTTATCTGTAGAGACGATTTGAACATTTGATATTCGACTATTTATTTCGCCAGTATCTATTCTTCCATCATTTGTAATCCACTTAACACCATAATTTGTAACATTTGTTCTTCCATTATTACCAGCCAAACCACTTCTTGTTCCACGTGTCACATACGAATCCGGTGTGTTTAGTTTTTTATAAGGTTCAAATATCTGAATAAAAACATCCTCGTTTTCAGCCCTTGCATTTGGACAAAGAGATCTAGCAGACTGTGCAACAAAGGCAATATTGCCATTAGATAGCGATACCATTCCTCCCATGTGTGCGAAATTATTATTAACCACCATCATATCATACGCATCGTAAGCGCCATCCTCTACCCAAAAATCAAATATACCTTCTTCGCGGCTATATGAAAGATTATTTCCAGAATTTTTTACGAAATAAGCTTGAAATGTCCTATCAAAACAATCTCCTTCACTCATATAAACAAAGCCTTCTCTAGTGGCTACCACTCGTTGAGCAAAAGAATGTGACTCATAAAACTCTCCCATAGGTACTTGGGTCATATTCTTTATATTTACTGAAAAAACTGAATTGCTCTGATGTCCACTATACATAAGCCTTGCATAATTTACTGTCAAAATATCATTTGAGATTGCCGCCTCACAGTTTCCTGCCTCGAATGGTGATTGTGTATAAAACCCATCATGGTAATAGTATGCTAAACTAGAACTACCATTATCTCCAACTGTTTTTACATGATTTCCAAAACTATCATATTTAGAGATAAAAATAGTTTCCACATCCGTATCATCCGTCTCATTATCTTCACCAGTAACTATATAATAATTACCTTCATTATCACATAATACTGTTCCAAATTTAGGATGCTGTTTTTTTAACACCACTTCATCTTCCGTTAATGTTCCATTGTTTGACTTTTTTATGACCACATTATTATTTGAATCAATAGCGTAACAAAAATCTCCGTCCGAGTCTTTAAACTGTGCAATATTAGAAACGCCATCCCAATTGTCATAACTTCCAACTGCCTCTATTTCTTTTTTATCGCTTGTTTTATATGATGTTAACAATGCAGACTCTCTACCTAATATATTATTACTTCCATATGAAAATAAAATAGCATTTCCACTTAAAACTAAAGCTGCACAAATTACAAAACTAAGTATTTTTTTCATCCTAACCTATTCTCCTTTATCCAATATACACTATTAATAATTATTTAGAGTAATTATTTACCATAATTGTATATGATAATAACTATTATTTAAAAGTAATTCATACCTAACCTACTAATACTATTTTAATGTCGTGATTTTTCCCGACTTCATATCTTTTTTTAAAAATCTCTTCATATCAGCACTCACATAATATGTGCCTTTTGTTACAATATTAACTGTCTTCTTTTTTTGGTTTTTCATTTTAGAAGCTATTACTTCCAAATAGGATTTTCCTTTGATTTTCATTTTTTTCGTAGAAACCAAAAAATGATAATCTGATAACTCTCCTTCTAAACCTAGCTCCTTGGCAGAAAACTTCTGTATAATTTCAACTGCATCCTGACTATGTGCAAGAGGTTTTGTTTTTTCAGCTGTTTTTTTTGAGTTTTTATTTTCAGTTTTACTTTTTGTTTTAAATTCATCTTTGTGATCACTATTTTTATGTATGTGTGTTTCACCATTTTCGTCCATATAAACATGATAATTCAAAGTTGTTTCTTTATTATCATTTTCTTTTTTTGTAGTGCTTTTACCATCACATGCAGATACCCCTATTATAATAACAGACAATATGATTAAAAGTATATTTGCTTTTTTCAACATTTTATTACATCTCCATTTTTCTTTTATGCCTTTTTTTCATTGTAACTTGTTGCTTTTAAAAATAAATAGCCTAGAGGGGATCCCCCCTAGGCTATTAGTAAATCACTGTTTTAATTAATTGCAGACTCTAGAAGACGAACTCCATTTTCCATAATAATTTTTACCTTTTACAGTCTTGTATGCTCTCACTCTGAAATAGTACTTCTTGCCTGATTTCAAGTTATTAAAGTACTTAACACATATCTTGCGATTCTTAATTGTAACTTTTTTAGCCTTCTTGAATTTCTTAGAAGTAGAATATTGAATCTTATATCCTTTGGCATTCTTAACTCTACCCCAAGTATACTTAATTGTCTTACATGTAGATGAAGTATTGCTCACACCTACACCCTTAGGTACAATTTTGAATTTTAGAGTCTTAGTTCCTGAATAAAGTCCTTTGAATGTCACTTTTGCTGTAGCACTACCTATCTTTTTGTTATTCTTGTATGTAACTGTATAGTACTTCGCTGAAACTCTTTCTCCTTTAGAATCATTTACAATAACTTCTGGTTTAATCTTCTTTCCTGTATATGCAAACTTTGTCTGTGCAAGTTTAACTGATTTAATAGCATTAATAGTATTAGACACTATTGCCTTACCACAATGTTCACACTTTTCTGTTACTACACCTGCTTTGCCAAATGTAGCTGGTTCTGTAACTTCAGTTTTATAAATGTGTCCAAGTTTTTCTGATGTCTTAATAACTTGTTTCTCTCCGCAAACTGCACATGTATAAGTAGTGTAACCTTCTTTATCGCAAGTAGCTGGAGTGTTTACTCCTTCATCGTCAAATATGTGATTTGTGGCTGGAATTATTTCCTTTTCAGTATAATCACAATTCGCACATCCTCTTACTATATAACCATTTTCTGTACATGTAGCCTCTTTCTGCTCTATTACTGAAAGTACATGATCTACTTTGTCTGTAATATCTGTAGTGTAACTATCTGTACATCCTGGATTCGTACATGTGACTACTGTGTAACCCTCTGATGTACATGTTGATTCTACCACTTCTGACTTACTGTAATTATGACCCGTTGCTAGAATAACTTCTGTATACTCTGTTCCGCATTCTTTACATGTGTATGTCATAATTCCATCTTCAGTACAAGTTGCTTCCTTAGTTACTGCATTACTATATACGTGATTTCCTGTAGCTGGAAGCACTTTGGTTTCTGTATAATCACAATTTGCACACTCTCTTGTCTCATAACCGTCTTCTGCACATGTAGGTGCTTTCTGATCTTTCATAGAAAGAACGTGATCAACTTTATCTTTCTTATCTGTAATAAAACTGTCTGTACATCCTGGATTTGTACATGTATGCAACGTATATCCTTCTTCTGTACATGTAGGACTAACAATTTTAATCTTACCATAATTATGACCAAGTGCTGGTTCATATGAACTATATGTAGTATCACACTCGACACAATTATATATTCTAACACCCTGTTCCTCACATGTAGGAGCAGTGTATGATGTCTCCACAAACTGGTGACCTTTAGCTGGTGTAGTTATTTTAGTATATGTATCTCCACATTCTTTACAAGTATAAACTTCATATCCTTCTGCGGTACATGTGGCAGCAAATTTAGCTGTCACTACATAAGAATGTCCTTTGGCTGGTGTTGTAACCTGATTATATGTATCCCCACATTCTTTACATGTATACACATCACAGCCTTCCGTAATACATGTTGCTGGAAAATTATTTGTTACTACATAATTGTGTGGGATTTTAGCTGTAACATACTCTTTGTATTCGTCTCCACAAATATCACATACATATAAATTATATCCACCTTCTGTACATGTAGCAGGGAAAGAACTTACAAATGAATATTTATGTCCTGTAGCCGGTATTTTTTCTGTATAAGTATGAGAGTGATCATTCAAACACATCCAGCATCTAACACCATCTTCAGTACATGTAGGCTCTTTGCAACTATCATCATCAAGTAATGACCACTTATGTCCAATAGCTGAGTTGGCATTTATTACAGTAACCACCTCGTTTTTAGCAGTTTCTGCATCAGGATCTGGACAGCCCTCTCTTGTACATGTAAGAGTCCAATATCCATCCATCTCACATGTTGCTTTAGTATAAACAACATTATAGTCATGTCCTGTATGTTCTATTGCTCCTAGAATATCAAAATCCTCTGGGAATTCATTATAATATTTGTTCAATCCAGTCTCATTAAATTTAACAATGAAAGTATCTTCCGCCACTTCATCAGGCATTCTCTCTAAGGAATACTCGTCAGAATCTGCGAATTCAATACTATAATCTCTTTCCTCGTCCTCTGTTTCGATAATCTTTCCACATCTTAAACATTCACCTTTGAATGTATTACCACGTACACAATTAGCATCTTCACGTTCTACTTGCTCTTCATCAAAAGTATGACCTAGTGGTTGTAAGTATTCCATGAATGCTTCACCACAGCGTGAACATGTATACACATTATAACCTGATTCTTCACAGGTTGGTTCTACTGTATCTGTAATTTGATAATCATGACCTAGTGCAGGTAATTCATCAACTTTTCTAACATCTCCACATCTTGTACATGTTTCTTCTGTATATCCACCTTTTGTGCATGTAGGTTCAACAACATTTGTTACTTGATAATCATGACCAAGCGCTGGTAGTTCTTCTACAGAAGATACTTGTGTTTTTTGACATCTAGTACATTCATCATAATGGGTAATAGAACCGTTTTCAGTACATGTAGCTTCTACAGTTTCATCTAAACCTGGATTAGCTTCCCAATTATGTCCTAATTTAACCACATAATCACCAATATATTCAAAGTCACATCTAGAACATTTATAAATAGTGTATCCATCTTCTTCACATGTTGGATTAACCACCTCTTGACTCAAATCATGACCTAGCGGTGGAATAGATTCTATAACATATCTGCCACATAGTTCACATGTTCCTTCGCGTTTTCCTGAATCCGTACATGTTGGTTCTACTGTAGTCTCAAGTCCTGTATGTTCTAATTGTGGGATTTCCTCTGTATAAGAATCACCACATCTACTACATTTATATAGAATTGTTCCTGGATTATAGCATGAAGCTTCCTGAATAATTGTTGATTCATAATCGTGTCCTAAAGGATCAACTTCATCTGTAGTAATTACTTCACCACATCTAGTACATGTCTTTTCTGTATATCCTCCTTCAGTACAAGTTGGATCTACTACTTTAGAGACTTCATAATCATGTCCTAGTGCATCTACATCTTCAGTATATGTGTGAGATGTATCGTTTTGACATACGAATGTTTTTGAACCCTTTTCTGTACATGTAGGTTCAACGTATGCTTCCTCATCTTCCACATAATTATGACCTATAGCTTCCACACCTTCTGTAGTAGTGGCGTCACATTCTTCAGGAATTAATGATGCAATATAAATACCATTCACTTCTTCCTTTTTAAACTTGTAATTAACTCTATCACATTCTTTCAGACCATCCTCTTCGCAGGTTGGTTCTTTTGTAATTACATAATTATGACCAACTGATTTATCAACTACTACATCATCCTCTGTGATTAACTCGCCACAAAGAATACAAAAACCTGTTGAATCAGTCTTTTCTATATGCCAACCATCATCAACACATCCAGCAGGAACCTGCACTCCAATAAACGCGCTGTCTCCCTCTTGAAAGTCACTACGTTTATGTGTCTTCCAAAAATCCTCTGGAATATTTGCAATATCTTCTTCCGTCAAAATATGATTACACACATTCCCTTGAGAACCTGTTGTGTCATCCGCCTTAACATCTACTTGCATAAAATTAAAAGCTGAAGATGAAAGACAAATCATAATTGACATAACGATTGCTGCTATTCTTTTCACCATTTTTCTACCTCCTAAATTCTTAGTGAAATTAGATTTACATAATCTCGTGTATATAATAAATAAAAATCTCATTCTTGTCAAGTTAAAATATCATTTTGATAATGCAATATCTTTTTGGCTATGTTACTTTGTTCAAAATAATTGTTTTTTGAAAGGAGGCAGGAATGGTTTCTGATCGTATTAAAAATTTAAGAAAAACAAATGGTTATACACAAACTGAATTGGCTAAAAAACTTGATATTACTAGATCAAGCGTGAATGCATGGGAAATGGGCGTTTCTGTCCCATCTACTTACTATGTAATAGAGCTATCAAAATTATTTAAAGTTTCTACAGATTTTTTATTAGGATGTGACACAACTGCATCAGTAGATGTGTCGAATTTGAGTGACAGAGATATTGCATTAGTTCAACAAATAATTGAACGACTTCGAGAAAACTAATTTTCTATTTAAAACAATTCTAAAAAATGCGCAAAAATACCACATTTTATATGGATTCAATTCTTCCAAAGTTGTATCCTTATAAAATGTGGTATCTTTAGATGTTTAATAATAAAAACATTAATGATTAATCAAATCTTCAATATTATCGCCATCGCCTTCATCCATACCACCTATAGAATTTCTAGTTTCTAGCTGTCCCTTTGTAGTAGGTTCTACTGGTGCTTTAGTAGTTGGCTCTACTGGTGCCACTGTGGTAGGCTCTACTGGTGCTGCTGTAGTAGGTTCAACTGTTGGTTCTACCGGTGCCACTGTGGTAGGCTCTGCTGGCTTAGGAGCAGGACTTGCCTTTTTATCTGTAACCTTAATCTTGATTACGTATTTCTTCTTTTTATTCTTCTTAGCTTTAACTGATACTTTAGCATTTCCTGCCTTTAAAGCAGTTATAGTAATTTTTTTACCTTTTTTCTTTACCTTAACTACCTTCTTGTTTGAAGATTTAACTGTGAAAGCAGTCTTTCCTTTTTTGCCCTTAACTTTAACCTTAAAAGTCTTCTTTTCTCCAACTTTAAAAGTCATATTCTTCTTTGCACCCTTAACAGTAACACTCTTTACTTTGCTCTTAGCCTCTAGTCTAGTAGTGCTGATAAAAGCTGCTGAAGTTATGACCAAAACAAATGTCATAACTATAGATGCTATCTTCATACATTTTTTCATATCCGACCTCTCCTTTTTATATTCTAAACATATTATAGTACATTTTAGGAAATACAAAAATCTAGTTACAAATAATCATCAATATTATCTCCGTACTATCCTCTGTATAATATAATAACAATTATTTCAACTTTTTTAAAGACAAAAAAGGAGATATTCTTTCGAATACCTCCTTATTTTTTATTATTTTAAGTTTAAATTACTTGTTTGCGATAGCTGCTTGAGCTGCTGCAAGTCTAGCAATTGGAACTCTAAATGGTGAACATGATACATAGTCTAATCCAATCTTATGACAGAACTCTACTGATGATGGATCACCACCGTGCTCACCACAGATACCTAAGTGTAGGTTAGGGTTAGTCTTCTTACCAAGCTGAATAGCTGTTTCCATAAGTTTACCAACACCATCCTGGTCAAGCTTAGCAAATGGGTCATTCTCAAAGATCTTAGCATCGTAGTAAGCATCTAAGAACTTACCAGCATCGTCTCTAGAGAATCCATATGTCATCTGTGTAAGGTCGTTAGTACCGAAGCAGAAGAATTCAGCCTGTTCAGCAATCTCATTAGCTGTAAGTGCAGCTCTTGGGATTTCGATCATAGTACCAACTTCGTACTTAAGTGCAACGCCTGCTTTCTCAATTTCAGCATCTGCTACTTCTACCACTATATCCTTAACGTACTTCAATTCTTTAGCATCACATGATAGTGGAATCATGATTTCAGGTTTAACTTCCCAATTTACATGGTTCTTCTGAACGTTGATGGCGGCTCTGATAACAGCCTTTGTCTGCATCTTAGCAATCTCTGGGTATGTTACAGCAAGACGAAGTCCTCTGTGTCCCATCATTGGGTTAAACTCGTGAAGTGAAGTAATGATAGCTTCTATTTCTTCTACGCTCTTTCCTTGAGCATCTGCTAACTTCTTAATATCTTCTTCCTCTGTAGGAACGAACTCGTGTAGAGGTGGATCTAAGAATCTGATTGTTACTGGATGTCCCTCTAGTGCTTCATATAAAGCTTCGAAGTCGCTCTGCTGATATGGAAGAATCTTCTCTAATGCAGCTTCTCTTTCTTCAACAGTATCTGCACAAATCATCTCTCTAAATGCAGCAATTCTATCTTCTTCAAAGAACATGTGCTCTGTACGGCAAAGGCCGATACCTTCAGCACCAAGCTTTCTAGCTCTCTTAGCATCTTCTGGTGTATCAGCGTTTGTACGAACATTAAGTGTTCTAAAATCATCAGCCCAAGCCATGATTCTACCAAACTCACCTGCGATAGATGCATCAACTGTAGGGATGATACCATCATAAATCTTACCAGTTGAACCGTCGATTGAAATGTAATCTCCCTCTTTATATGTCTTACCAGCTAGTGTGAACTGTTTGTTGTCTTCATCCATATCGATGTCGCCACAACCAGATACACAGCATGTACCCATACCACGAGCAACAACGGCAGCGTGTGATGTCATACCACCACGAACTGTCAAGATACCCTGAGCAACCTTCATACCAGTAATATCTTCTGGTGAAGTCTCAAGACGAACAAGAACAACCTTCTCGCCCTTGGCATCCCACTCTACAGCATCATCAGCTGTAAATACGATTCTACCGCAAGCAGCTCCTGGAGAAGCTCCAAGTGCGCTACCAACTGGTTCTGTTTCTTTAATAGTCTGTGCATCAAACTGTGGGTGAAGAAGTGTATCTAAGTTTCTAGGATCGATCATAGCTACTGCTTCTTCTTCAGTTCTCATACCTTCATCTACTAAATCACAAGCAATCTTAAGTGCTGCCTGTGCAGTTCTCTTACCGTTACGAGTCTGTAGCATATATAGTTTACCGTGCTCAACAGTGAACTCCATATCCTGCATATCTCTGTAGTGGTCTTCCAAAGTCTTACATACTTTAGAAAACTCTGCAAATGCTTCAGGGAACTTCTCTTCCATTTCCGAAATGTGCATTGGTGTACGAACACCAGCAACCACGTCTTCACCCTGAGCGTTTGTCAAAAACTCACCAAATAGTCCTTTGTCTCCTGTAGCAGGGTCACGAGTAAATGCAACACCAGTACCACAGTCATCACCCATGTTACCGAAAGCCATAGACTGTACGTTTACAGCTGTTCCCCATGAGTAAGGGATATCGTTATCACGACGGTATACGTTAGCACGTGGGTTATCCCATGATCTAAATACGGCCATGATAGCTCCCATCAACTGTTCCTTAGGGTCATCTGGGAAGTCTTCGCCAATCTTGTTTTTATATTCAGCCTTAAACTGATTTGCTAGTTCTTTAAGGTCTTCAGCAGTAAGATCTACGTCCTGCTCTACACCTCTAGCTTCTTTCATTTCGTCGATAAGTTCCTCAAAGTACTTCTTACCAACTTCCATAACTACGTCAGAGTACATCTGGATAAATCTTCTGTAGCAATCCCAAGCCCATCTAGGATTTCCAGATTGCTCAGCGATTGTGTTAACAACAGTCTCGTTAAGACCAAGGTTAAGGATAGTATCCATCATACCTGGCATAGAAGCTCTAGCACCTGAACGAACAGATACAAGAAGTGGATTCTCAGCATCACCGAACTTTTTACCAGTGATTTCTTCCATCTTCACGATATAATCATTAATCTGTTCTTGAATTTCATCGTTAATCTTTCTGCCATCCTCATAATACTGAGTACAAGCTTCTGTTGTGATTGTGAATCCCTGTGGCACTGGAAGACCAATGTTTGTCATCTCAGCAAGGTTAGCACCTTTACCACCAAGCAACTCACGCATGTCAGCATTACCTTCACTAAAAAGGTATACCCATTTGTTTGCCATTTGTTTTTCCTCCTAAAATAATAAAAAATTTTTATGAAATGGAACGTTTTGAAATGTATCAAAACATCCCAAAAATCCATAGTTTTATGTGCTTTTTTACACGCAAAACACACGCGCATACGCACATAGCATAATGATTATATCACAGTGTATCTATTTTTCAATGACTTTTCTTCATTTATTCTGTTAATTTAACCTTAACAGCACTCGATCTCGTAATTTGTGCAAAATAAGGCTCATAGACTTTTTATCTATGAGCTTTATTTTTACCTATGAACTTTGTTTTTACCTAATCTAGATTAGAATCTACCATTTTTTTAGTTTATATTTAAATTTAATAAACAATGACCGGCATTCCCACCTTCGCTTTTTTGAAAATCTTTCTCATTGCTCCAAGTGGTGTGTTTACACAACCGTGAGAACCATTTGTCTTGTAAATGTTTCCGCCGTAAGCCGAACGCCATGTACTATCGTGAATACCTTGGGCATCACTAGTGAACTTCAACCAGTAGTTGACTGTTACATCCCAGCTTTGTCCATGATATGAACCTTTAAGCTGTCTGTGAGCAGTCTTTTCTATAATGCTGTGTGTTCCCTTGCTAGTATGTCTGTCGCCCACATTACCTGATACTATAGGTGTCTTAACATATAGCTTATTCTTTATATACATTCTTAGTGTTTGTGTCTTAATATTAATCTCAATCCATGATCCCTTCATACCAAGTGTAGTAGATGTTGAGATAGTAGCAAATGCACTCTTAAAAGTTTTACCTTTATACCTGCGAACTGCACGTACTTTAAACTTATAGTTATGACGTTTCTTTAGTCCCTTTTGAGTATAAGTCGTTTTCTTTGTAACCTTAACTAGTTTCTTTCCTTTATACACTTCATACTTTTCTGCATTGTTTACAGCATTCCACTTAAGAGTGATCTTAGTTGCTTTTTCTTTAGCATTAATCTTAGTTGGAGCTGATAGAGCTGTCATAGCTGAAGTATACTTAGGAAGGCTGTATGACTTAACTCCATACTTCTTTCTGTATGTAACTAGTTTATATGTATAAACCTGACCAGATTTTACTTTCTTATCTGTATATGAAGATTTACTCTTCTTCAAAGTCTTAATCTTTTTAAACTTTGGATCCTTCTCGCTTGATCTATATAGATAATACTTAGTAGCTTTTTTATTTTTCTTATATGTTAACTTAATGCTCTTTGATGCAGCCTTCGCTTTAAAAGATTTTACAGCATCAATATCTGTCATCACTGTAACTACTTTTCCTGCACTTTTAGTAGTATAACCGTCAGCTTTTCTAACAGCCACTACTTTATATTTATATACTGTACCCTGTGATAAGCCAGTATTAATGAAAGATGTCTTCTTTAGAGTTTTGTATTTCTTGTAAGCAGACATCTTGCTCTTTCCTTCTACAGAACGATATACCCAATATTCCGTAGCCAAAGAAGATTTCTTCCAACTAACCTTTAGTGATGCGTTTTTAACATCTGAGACCTTTAAGCTTGTAACCTTGGCTGGAGTTTTCTTAACTGGTTTAGTAGTCACAGGTACTGTGGTCACAGGCTCCGTAGTAACTTCTGGTGTAGTAGTCTCCTGTTGAGGTGAAGTGACTTCTGGCGTGGTTTCTACCACTGGAGTTTCCACTTCCTTGCCATCGGCAAATACTTTAACAGCATTCCCTTTGCCTGCCTGATAAAAGCAAAGCATAGAAAAAACCATTACTACTATTAATATTTTGCTTACAATTTTTTTCATTCTCGTTTCCTCTTTTATTAATAAATTTCTACTATATAATAGGTAAAACTTTTTACCCATACACTATACTACTTTGTTAAAAAAATATCTATATAAATTTCAAATTTGTATCAATAATTACTAGCTTAAATTTGACAACAAAAAAGTGTCTAAAAATATGTATTCCATCCTTAGACACTTTTAAACTCAATCCAATAATATTTTCAATTTAGAGTTTCTTTTTTAACTCTTCTTCACCAACATTTAACTTTTCCGCAGCCTTAGCCAATGTGATATCACCGTCACGAACCATTTCAATCAATACTTCTTCTTTTCCTTCTTTTCTTCCTTCTTTTCTTCCTTCTTTTCTTCCTTCTTTTCTTCCTTCTTTTTTTCCTTCTTCTCTTGCGTCTCTCTCAATTATTTTCATATGTTTCTCTTGATCATATTCAGTTAAAATCACATCTCTCACCTCCGCTCTATGAGCCGATAAGAAGTCCTTTAACACATTGTTGTCAATGCATTCATCTATGACCTCATCCATCACTCTTCTCATTACCTTTTCACGTTCTTCCTTGTCTTTTATAGTATCATACTTGTAAGAGTTCTGGTAGACCTTTTCAACGAAACTAGAGTATTCATTTAGGGTTTGACATTTATTTAATAATTCTTTGTTATGACCTGTATTAATGTTAAGCATTGTAGCCTTACATTCCAAATCTCCCTCTCCCACATACATATCACTAAACTTGAATTCTACTTTGTCTTCCATAGCCTTTCTGCCATTATAAAATACAAAGAATTTTGGTGTTGGAACTGTAATCTTTTTACTAGAATATAATTCATCTTTGTTTGGTGATAATAACTTGCTGTAAAGATTCGAAAAATAGAATATTCCCCTTAATGGAATATTAGGATTATATGTGCTTTGATGTTCATATAAGTACATAAAGTTTTCAGCTTCACAAATAAAAGAAACATCATTTCTATATCCCATATAAATAACATCTTCTAAGGTATTAATAGTTAGACCATTTAAATCTGTATAATTGGAATTGTTTAGTGCATTGTATAAAGATAGTAGATTCTCTTTGTACTCTTCTCTGCCAAATAGCAAGCAGAAAACTTTATCCTTATAATGTTTATTAACTTGTGCTTCATTCATTTTTCTACTCTTCCTCCCGTAATTATTACTTTAACAATCGATTGCTTGTAAAAATATTATATCTCAATGTTCGTCTTTGTCAAGTATTGTTTTTGTGATGTCACATTTTGTAGTTCTGTTTTATTAATATTTTTTTAGTTATAATTGGAAGAGTTGCAACGCCAAATCTTTTTTCGTAAATCTTTCCTAAAAGCCGTCGTTACAGACAAAAAGCGAGGAATTTAACCTCGCTTAATGACTAGCTCTTTTTTGTATTTACTTCTTTTTTACTAATATTCAAAATTTTCTGCAATGGTGGCTATTTCTTTAAGTGGTTTGTCATCAAATATATTGCAATTCATAACCTTATCTAAACTATCAACTGTAACAACTATGTCTCCATACCATACATCATATTTTGTCCTGCTTAAAGGATCAACGCCACATTGTCTGTCATTATAAATAAATGTAACTGCCGATGTGAAACCATCAATTATTTTTTCAAGTTTTTTCGCATCCATAATATATCCTCGTTTTCTCTTATTTCTTACTCATAGAATTCTCTTGGGGGGCTATTGACTATTTTCACATTATTGTCATATATAAAAACATTTACATGTTCTCTTTAAACACCAACTTGTGAGTTTTACGATAACTCAAATTGTCTGTACAAACTACCACCCTTCCCATTCAGGGCTTTTTTC
>CAJOMD010000028.1 GCA_905235555.1 uncultured Eubacterium sp. | reverse complement strand
TCCACATCATGCAAGTCATTGTACTGAGCAATATGGTAATCATTTAATCTCTTGTAGTATTTAGACTTCTTATCTGTGGCCATAAATGATTTACCATTTTTATCTATGCATCCATAAAGCGAAACCACAGGAACATCTTTCATAATATCATTTGCCATTTGCTGGTAGCCTGACATTCCAAGTCCTGCTGTCTTAAGAACTAACTCTTCCAAGAAGTTTGAACTTATGTCATAATCTTCCTTTTCTTCTATATCAAAGTTTGCCCACAAGTAATAAGAAGAAATACGTTTTCTTTGATCATATGGAATATTCTTCAGTTTAAATGTTTTATCTATATTAGTAAAAAATGAATCTTCAATCTTAGGTTGGTGATCTCCAAAGAACAATACTACTGTCTTCTCATCCACCTTCTTAAAGTAGTTAATTAGTTTTTTGGCCGAAGCATCAGAGTGACTAATCAAATTCATATATTCATTAGCCTCTGGCATCTTTGCCTTATAGCCAAGTTTGTAATTTCCCAAGTTTGCTCCACTTAGGAAAGGACTATGGTTTTGCATTGTAACATTGTACATAAAGTATGGCTTCTTGCTAGATTTTCTGTACTTCTCATACTTTTCAATTACTTTTTCCACATCGGCATTGTCCGAGATAAAAGTACCACATATCTCTGGGTTTTCTCCAAAGTCTTCCATTCCATAGAAACTGTCGAAGCCAAAGTATTCGTAAACTTTATCGCGTTTGTAGTCTTCCTTTATAAATGGATGTAATGCTTCCGCTTTTCCTATGCCTTGCTCTTTAAGATTTGATGCAAGTGATTCCATAGGGTCACGTATAAATGTGGTGTATGATGTAACACCGTACGGTTCAAATGTCATAGTGTTTGATGTAAGTGATTCAAACTCTGTAGAAACCGTTCCTCCGCCAAACACTGGTGTAAATAATCTTCCTGAAATAGTATTGTCCTTCAAACTATGTAAAAAAGGAAGGTTGTCTTTGTTTATGTCTAGATCACAGAGCATACTATAATCTGTAAACGCCTCATTCATCACCACAATAATATTTGGTGCATCCTTGGTAGTGGCCTTTGTGCCAGGATACTTTTTGGCGAAGCCTTCCACTTTTTCTTTAGAATATCCCTTAGGCGCTTCCACTCTTATATCTTTAATAGTCTTAAAGAATGAAATGTAGAAACCATTTTGCATATATGTTTCCTGTGGCCTGTAGTATTTAACTTTGATTAACTTATCGTAATAATTGCTGTTCCAAAGTTTAACATAGCCCACTAGAATAAACACAATAGCAAGTATAGCCACTGCTACTCTTAGCCACCAGAATTTAATAGGATTTCTGCCAAGCTTAGATGCTGCAAAACAAATAAGCATTGTCATCATTATTCCGATAATCATTCTAAACACAAGCTGGTAACTGTATCCTCCAGCCACGCTTAGGCCAGTGTCAGCTGTAGTGATGTCTACCGCAATAAATGCTGTTCCTCTAAATTGAGTGACAAAGTAATTTATCAATGCAAGAATTAGTGCTGAAATAGATAACACATAAATTGATATTTTAAAGCTATTTGTAATAGCATATAGGACTAAAAATATAGTCGTTAGAATAAATAGGTTAAATACGATATGAATAAAACGCATATGGATTAAATATCCAAATACGTCTTTCATCACACCCATAGAAAGGATAAATTGAGTATTAACAAATACCAAAACTATTGAAATAAGACTCAACGCAATACTAGCAATAGTATTCTGCTTTTTAGATAGTTTGATATTTGCAAACAATATAATCATTCCGATTAACCAAATCAAAAGAACCATTACTATTCTTGATGGCTCAATAAAAGCAACTTCCTGTTTGTTAACCGTTTTTATATTGTAATAACCCTTATCAATAAAAACTTTCAACATAAAACCAGTATAGATTAGTGCTACTGCCACTTTTATTCCAAAGTATATTTTATGTTTTCTATCTGATAAATCAGGTTTAAATAGTTTAATTAACTTATCCATCTTGTTCTCCATTTATCTATAAAAGGAATTGCCACGGGGCAATTCCTTTTTTTATAGTTTAGTTTTCGTCGCTTCCACCGTTTAGATCTTCATATTGTGTTTTGGCTTCGTCGTAATAATCAGAGCTTTCATAATTATCTGCAATTTCTTTAAACCACTTCTTAGCATTCTCGTTATCACCATTATGTTTATAAGCCCAAGCCAAATAGTACATAGCTTCAGTATTAGATTTATCTACCTTCAAACACTTATTAAACTGCTTAATAGCTTCGTTGTAGTCATTTACATTCATGGCTTCCATTCCAGCATCATATGCACCACCAGAAATCTTGCCCGACATCTTCTTACTCATCGTCTTGTAAACGCTATCAAAAGCCTTTGAATTCATCTTCATGTCAGCATCCACTTTGCCTAGCGACTTTGCTGCCGCATCATAATCTTCCTGCAAATATTTATCAACTGCTTCCAATAAATAATTGTAGTTATCTGCTATAGAGTTATCTGTATCTGTAAACTTTGCTAACTTTGAATTTAGATTGTTTTTCTCTTTCTCAAGCGATTTAACTTTATCTTGTAATTCACCCATAGATGTATTTTTAACAGCCATCTTCTTATTGTAATCTACTTTGGCTTCGTTCACTGTATCAGTAACATGAGCCATCTTGGCAGGTGTCACTACAAAGTATATAAGCGCAGCACCTAGCAAAATACCAATGATTACATACAAGATACTTTGAGCACCAGTAATTGATTCTCTGAAACTCTTCTTTGGAATGATAACATCATCACCACTTAGGTATGGTCTATCAACCATAGTGCCCTTAAGTTTTCTTCTTCTGTTCATTCGCTTTTCAGGATCGTTTTTGCGCTCCTCTTCCATATACATATTCGTTTCTCTCAAATAGCGAATGCTTAGAGGATTACATTTATCAATCTTTAACGATTTAAGTATTGTTCTCTTAGCTCTCTCATACTGGCCATTCTTCATATAAAGCAAACACAAAAGTTGTGACGCCTTAATGAATTTAGGGTTCTGATTTAAAACCTTCTTTAGTTGAATGATGGCCATATCATCTGTGCCTTCATTCGCATATTCTAGAGCTATATTGAACTTCTTAATAGTATGATTTAGTTCATCTACCTTTGTTCTATCCTGTTCAATAGCCACCAAATATCTATCGGCCGGATTATTATCTGGCTGAATATTTGTACTCATTACCCACTCTGAGAATGCCTGTACAGTTTCACCCATCTCAAAATAAACTAGGCCAAGTAAGTTTCTAGCATCTACATTTCTTTTGTTAAGCTTAACACTTCTTCTGAGCATATCAGCAGCACCAGCTAAGTCTCTATTCCTAGCTTTTGTGATACCAGCATTGTAGTATGTGTTAGAAAGCTTAACTATTCTTTTATACACACTAACATCCATTCCACAGTGACTACAATAGTCGCTATTGGTAAGAATGTTTCCGCAATTATAACAAATCATTTATTTGTCTCCCTTTAACTCTCCTACCATTTCGACCATCACATCTGTAATATCAGAAATGTTATTGTTGTAAATAGCATCTTCTGCTTCTTCAATCTCTAAACTTGGATGAAATTTTTTGATTTCTTCGTCAAAATTAATCATTTTGTTCTCCTCTCATATCTTGATTGATACTTTGAATATTTTACCATAAAACTAGACAAAATTTCTTACTTTTTGAAATTCTTAAGTTGAGTTTCAACTTGTTCTTTCATCTGCTCATATTTGGCTTTCTTTTCTTTCTCCTCGTTAATCTTAGCCTCTGGAGCTTTCGATACAAAATTCTCATTTGAAAGCATACCGTTTACACGAGCAAGTTCCTTATCAAGTTTTTCTACTTCTTTTTCTAGTCTCTCGATTTCTTTATCTATATCTACCAATTCCGCAAATGGAATGTAAATATTAGCATTTGGGATAACTACTGAAACTGCATTGTCATCTATACCCGTCTTATCTTCCTGAATGATAACTTCGCTAGCATATCCGAGTGTTGCAAAGAATACCTTTCCCTTCTTAAAGATGTCACGAACCTTCTCATCTTTAGATACTACGAATACTGTCGCCTTCTTAGAAGGTGGAACATTCATCTCGCTACGAACGTTTCTGATTGCTCTTACAGTTTCTTTTATAGTCTCTACTGCTTCCTCTTCCTCTTCAAAGTCATACTCATCACTAAATTTTGGCCACTTAGAAATCATTATGGACTCCTCTTCACTTTGAAGATTACAGAAAATCTCTTCAGTGATAAATGGCATATATGGATGAAGAAGTTTTAGCGAATCAATCAAAACTTTTTGCAATGTCCATAGTGCTGCATACTTAGTTTCATCGTCGTCATTGTATAGTCTAGGCTTAACCATCTCGATGTACCAATCGCAGAACTCTTCCCAGATGAAGTTGTAAATCTTATCCGCCGCTATACCAATCTCATATTTATCTAAGTTTTCAGTAACGTCTTTTGCCACCTTATTAGATTTGGACAAAATCCATTTATCTGCATCAGTAAAGTTCTCTGGCTTCTTCTTTAGATCAATGCCTTCTTCTGGCATATTCATCTGTATAAATCTAGATGCGTTCCAAACTTTATTTGCAAAGTTTCTTGATGCTTCTACTCTTTCCATATAGAAACGCATATCGTTTCCTGGGGCGTTACCTGTAATCAAAGTAAATCTAAGAGCGTCTGCACCATATTCTTCTATAATCTCAAGCGGATCTATTCCGTTTCCTAGAGACTTACTCATCTTACGTCCCTCAGAATCACGAACCAAACCGTGAATCAAAACTTTCTTAAATGGAACTTGACCTGTGTGCTCAATACCTGAGAACATCATTCTAATTACCCAGAAAAGAATAATGTCATATCCAGTAACCAAAACATCTGTTGGATAGAAATATTTAAGTTCCGGAGTCTCCTCTGGCCAACCAAGCACACTAAATGGCCATAGTGCTGATGAGAACCAAGTATCAAGTGTATCTGGATCTTGTCTCATTGGCTTTCCACACTTTGGACAAACCGGATTATCCTCTTTTGTAACAACCATCTCTCCACAATCGTCACAGTAGAATGCTGGGATTCTGTGTCCCCACCAAAGTTGTCTGGAAATACACCAGTCTTTAATGTTCTCTAACCAGTGGAAATATGTCTTGTCAAAGTGTTTTGGAATAAACTCTGTCTCACCATTCTTTACAGCCTCAATAGCCGGCTTTGCAAGTTCATCCATGTGAACGAACCACTGCAAAGAAACTCTAGGCTCAATTGTAGTATGACATCTATAACATGTTCCAACGTTGTGAACGTGGTCTTCTATTTTTACTAATGCACCCTCTGCCTCTAGATCTTTTACTATGGCATCTCTGGCTTCAAATCTATCCATTCCAGCATATTTAGGAAAGTCGTCAGTAATCTTTGCATCGTCTGTCATACAGTTAACGATTGGCAAATCATGTCTTTGTCCTACCTCAAAATCGTTAGGGTCGTGTGCTGGAGTAATCTTAACTACACCAGTACCAAATTCCATATCCACATAATCATCTGCTACTATAGGAATTTCTTTGTTTACTAGCGGAAGGATTACGGTCTTTCCAACTAGTTCTTTGTATCTGTCATCTGCTGGATTTACTGCTACAGCTGTATCACCAAGCATTGTCTCCGGACGAGTAGTTGCTAGTTCTACATAACCACTACCGTCAGTCAATTTATAGCGTAGGTGCCAGAACTTACCTGGTTGTTCTTCGTACTCTACCTCTGCATCAGAAATAGAAGTTAGACACTTAGGACACCAATTGATAATCCTCTCACCTCTATAAATTGCGCCCTTGTCAAATAGTTTTACGAAAACATCTTTAACTGCATTAGAACATCCCTCATCAAGCGTAAATCTCTCACGCTCCCAGTCGAGTGATGAACCCATCTTCTTAAGCTGTGAAACAATTTTTCCACCGTACTGCTTCTTCCAATCCCAGGCTCTTTCTAAAAATCCATCTCTTCCGATATCTTCCTTAGTGACACCCTCTTCTCTCATCTTCTCAACTATCTTAGCTTCTGTAGCGATAGATGCATGATCTGTTCCTGGAACCCAAAGTGCCTCATAACCTTGCATTCTCTTAAATCTAATTAAGATATCCTGCAATGTATTATCAAGTGCATGTCCCATATGCAATTGACCTGTGATATTTGGAGGTGGGATTACGATAGTAAATGGTTCTTTGTCTTCATTTACCTCCGCGTGGAAATATCCCTTCTCCATCCATTTTTCATATAGTCTATCCTCAATGTCATGAGGATTATAATTCTTTTCAAATTCTTTGCTCATTTTAATAGTCACCTCTATATTATTTAGTAAAGCTTAACTGTTAACCTCTACTATGTACTCTTTCTTGCAATTCTGAATGTATTTGTTTTCTTTGTCCTTCGACCAATTCTTTTTGATTCTCTTCTTCTTTGCGTCCAACTCATTTCTTAAGCGTGTGACGACTGCATCTGACACATCATATTTTTTTACATCTCGCTCTAGTCTTTCTAGATCGTCCAAAATTAAGTCGCAGTTAATAATCGCTTCTAGAGTATAGACGGAATTATTAAGTCTGTATGCCATTCTAAATGCTACTGCAGCTCTCTCGTATTCAAAGAGCCTTGCTAGCGCTACTCCTAAGTTATTGTAAACATTGCCATAAAACTCATCTTCCAAATCAGTATTGATGGCTTTGTTCAAAATACTGTTGTAGTAGTTGATAGCCATATTGAACTTTTCATTCTCCATCAAAATATCAGCCTTAGCCTTGACTCGTTCAGTAGCGGTTTTCGAGCTAAGCATAACTAAATGATTCTCCAGCCTTTCAGATTCTTTTTCTGTGTAGTAACCGCAGTTCTTTATAACAAAAGATATTTTCTCACCAAGCGACCCTTTGTTTTCAATAATCTGATAAAGTCCAGAGGCTATAGTCTTTTGCTCCAGCTCATTTTCTATGTAGTTTATTAGTGATTCACCAAAAAACTCATCGTCTATCAAATATAGATAATTATAAAGATAGTATCCCAACTCCTCTATAGAATAGATATTCTTATTTATCTCTTTGATATAAAAAGGTTTTTCGATGTGGTTAGTACATAATGAAAGTTTATTCATTCTACCCTCCTATTATACTTTTAGTTGTTTAGTTACCTTCTTGTTTGAAGCTTCGTAGAATTCTCCAAATCCTAAGTCTTTAATCTCAATTTCAATTTCATGTTCCGTCAAATATTTAAAACTCACTTGAAGCCTTGTGGTCTTTGGCGGACGCTTAGGAAAACTACTTAAATCCATCTCGAATTGCTCTGTCTTTTTGTTTATTATGTCGTGTATTGCAAACTCTGCCACTGTAGGTTCTTCCATAATACACTCAATTGTTTTGTTTGCACCGTACCAATGTTGACCAATATCTGAAAGTGCAATTGCACTGTCTCTATCCTTCTTCTTAAGACTCATTGTAATCTTTACACGGGTTCTTCCCTCGCAAGAGATAACAAAATCTTCCAAAGTTGGAATATGGAAAAATTCTTTGGCCGCATAAGCTGCGCCCTTTACAAACAAGTTGTTACCCTGGAATACTCTTCTGTTTTCACAAATTTCTTTGATAGTGTTATCCCAACTAGCATCGATAAATCCCTGCCCCACTAAATAAATAGCTGATACCACATCATCCTTTAGTTCCTTTGCTAACTGCCTAGCCAAAGACTTATCCAGTTGAACCATTGCGTTATCATCAAGTTCCGAGTCAAACACTACGTTCTTCTCTTTTATCTTGTTCTCAATAAATGAGTAATCTTTTGCTTCCACATCAGCCACATAAGGCTTTCTACTCTTCATTACAC
This sequence comes from uncultured Eubacterium sp., assembly GCA_905235555.1. Classification (GTDB taxonomy): domain Bacteria; phylum Bacillota; class Clostridia; order Lachnospirales; family Lachnospiraceae; genus Eubacterium_G. The sequence continues at coordinate 31,483 of CAJOMD010000028.1, read as the reverse complement.
TTAGTTTTCTAAGCGAGAAATCACATTTGTTGTAATTAACAAGCAATACTTTATTTACCCAAATATCACTATTCTGGTTAAGAATATAGTAAATAAAACTTTCTGTGTGAGAAATTATTCTTACCTGTTTCTTTTCAAATCCTATCTCCACAAAAATTTTCTTAATGTTATCCACCATAGTAGGATTTAAATCTTCCACAGAAATCAAAATATTTCTGATGACTCTAGTCTTTAGGCGACGTCTAGCTAAATCAAGTAAGTATTCCATAAATACTTTAACCACTTCACGGTCGTCTTTTCGCATTTTTTTGTTACACATTTTAGGCAAGTTAGTATAGGAAGTACTGTTGTTTAGTCTCCCTTTACTCACAGCTTCATCACCTGATGACCACTCCATCAGTTCTTTGTTGTAACAAACTGTAGTTGGAATCTGAAACGTGTCCTTATTCTTAGTGTGAATATTCTTAGGTGTCACATCATTTTCCAAATATGCAAGTTGTGTAAAGTCCATGGAAAAATCAATTCCAAGAATTATACCTTTGCCCACTTTTCTCCTCCTTATAGCAGTTTAAACGACTCTTTTCCTGCTACTTTATCAAGTTCATAAGTCTGCATTATTTCTTTACATTCTTCATCTTTCCCTAGTTCTCTGCAGACCATCATTGAATTAATCATTCCAAATCTAGTCTCGTCGTTGTAGATGTCTTTCTTAGATATTCTAACTGAATAGTTATCCACTACTTTTCCATTAGGCTCTTCTTCTGAGTACTCTCTAATGCTATAATTTATCTGCTCACCGTAGAACATAATAATCTCTTTTGTGAACACTCCTTGGTAGATGCTTCCCATCTCCTCAACTACTGGCTCTAGTTTGCCTTCAGGAGTAGTGATTGTGTACTTGATTTCGACCTTATGGTTAGGGTTAGTTCTAAAGTCGATGATAGTCTTATCAGCCATTCCAAATGGAATCTTAATCCACTTGCTAAATTTCTTATAAAATTCAAAATGAATGCTATTCTTAGCAAGTTCACCTATTAGTGTCTCAACAATTGTAATCTGTCTCTTGGAAGGTTCCGATACTTTAGACATAACTTCAATAAATGCAATCTTACAAATCATTGGAGTGTTAAACCCATTAGCATACTCTTCTTCCAAAATTTCCCAAACTATATCTGGGCACTGAACTTTCTTTATGAAGTAGTTATAACATACGTATGTGTAGAAAGCCTTGCGCACCTTAGATGATGTTGGATATTTCAAATATTCTGTATAAATATCAAAAATCTTATCTGAGGTATCATTCTCAAACATATACTGAATAAGAAGTCTTTCTGCAATGGTATTGTCATCAAGCTCTAAAGACTTAGACGCCAAGAACAATTGATATAATTCTTGTGAGCCACTATCATAATGACGACCCAGGTACTTAAGAACATCTTTATCCCTACAACCGTTTCTGAAAATGTTGCCACACATCTCAACTACAATCTCATTATTGTCAAAGTCGGGATCTTTAACTAGCTCCACACAAAGTTTTTCGATTAACTTTTTATCAATTCCTTTGTATCCATACTTTGCTACTAAAGGATAAGTCTTCTTCAAATGATTTCTTGATAGCATAATCTCAATCACTTTTCTTCTAGCAAATATGGACAATGTATCCAAGTCAAAATCTACTGGGTAAACATTTAAATCACCCATGTCATATCCTTTGTAGAAGTAGTCCACCGCAAAATTCTCAATGAAATGTTTGTAATGGCTAGTTATGCCCCTAATCTCCATTGTATCCTTGATAGCCTTAGCCTCACCCTTGCGCTTGCTTGGATGGCTAAGTAAATCTTCTGTATCACAAAGTTTAAGCATCGCGTTAAAGCCTGTTTTTGTAATGTTAATCATCTCGGCCATACTTGTGATAGTGCTTTCTACTTTAGATAGGAATCTTCCTCTGTAGTCCACATACATAATAACCGGATGTTTTGTGTAAAGTTGTACATAAGCAACTCCGTCTTTTAGTTCAACTTCCTGTACTGCATCCACTTCTTTGTGTGCGACAATCACTGACTGAATGTTTTCATTGTCCACCTCTATCTTGTAAGTGTGAAGTACATTTGGAAGGTGGTCTTCTAACTCACCCACAATAAACTCATCACTTAATACATCTTTATAAACAAACTGAAGATGCGTATTGTTATGCTCTGCTAAGATTTCGTCTGTGGTAAATCTTTCCATATCTGCCAAACACTTAGAGTATGTCTTATCCTTTGGTGAGAAGTTATTAACAACATTCGCAAAGAAGTAATCTCTATTTTCTTCTAGAGACTCAGTTCCTAGTTCAAAGTACTTGTATGCATTCTTTTCTAGTTTTTCGTAGTTAGATGTATCTGTTGTGTAAATGTAATATTCAAATAGGTTAGTTACATTTATATCTTTAGCCACACCAGCTTTTAGCCACTGATGATATTTCTTATCTCTCTTATCACCACTCACAATCATTCTACAAATTGTTGTAAGAACATCTTTAAGCTTAGTAGCTTCGTAGAACTTAGTTAGAGTGTCAAAGATTTTATCGTTGAATCCTTTCTCCCTCTCTAAAACTAAAGCTACCTGTTTTGCAAATGGACGCTTAACCATATCATATCTTGCAATAAAATTGATAACCTGAATTTCAAAATCACCAATCTCTTTTAGAAGTGCTGGTTCATCTAGTAGAACTTGAGCTGCCTCAAAGTAAATAATTGGACTTACTGTTCCGTGGTTAAACGCACGCTTTGCCAAAGTATACTTGAGTGATGGATTGTTGTTATATCTATCATCTGTGTAGAATAATACCCATAGCACTTGCCATGTATCGTATCCATTCTCAAAATAATTCTTAATTTCCTTCTTTATGTCCTCAGTAAATGCCGCATCGTTCTTGTACAATGACCTTAAGTACAAGTAATAGCAATACTGACTGATATCTTTCTTATCGCCTTGCTGTGCCATAATACCCGAGATAGTGTTTAATGTCTCAAGCGCCTTTGACTCATCATTATCTAAAATAGCGACCTGTGCTGTGGCGGATAGACCCATAATGTCATTTTTGTCCCAATCAAGTCTATCATTGGCAGTCTGAATCATTTTCTTCTTCCACTCTTCGCCGTCCATCTTTCCAGTTCTAAAAGCTAGATAGTTTTTAACAAAACTAAGTACACTCTTCTTCGCATTTATATATGCATCATCTCTAACTGCTTCATTTACCACGATAATGTCGTAAACTAAAGTCTCGTTAGATGTTTTAAATTTGATTTTTCCGTGATTACTTCCTCCGTGAAGTCTTGATGCGTTGATAAAATAAGTGTATTCAACGGTATTCCCATTAAATTGCTCTCCACCAATCTTTGGCTCACATCCGTAGAAAAAATCCCCTTCCAATTCCACGTCTATCTCTGTGTAACCCCAAGTATTTTTATAAATCTTTATTACATCGCTGTAGTTTTCTGTAATGTCTGCGTATTCTTTGTAGGAGTCTTTTAGTTTGATTTGGATTCTCTCTTTTAGTCCCATTCCAACCAAGAACTCTTCTAGGGCAATATCTCTATTCCCATTTCTCATCACCTGGTTATAGAGAGTGTATTCTTTATTGTCATCCTCTAAGAAGAAGTCTTTAAATTCTTTTGATAAGAAAACTATTAAAGCTTCATCGTATCCTTCTTTCACAGCTTTCACAAAAGTCTCATAATTAGTGATATCTCCAGCTGATGTGCGAATAGCACGCTCCTTCATAGTGATACCGAATGGAATAGCGTAATCACCCGCATCTGTCACCACACTGATAGTTCCACTTACTATCTGACCTGGAGCAAGGTTCTCTGTTGTGATTTTATACTTGATAGTATTTTCTGTTCCGTCAAAAGAATCGTGCTCGAAGCTTACGTGAGCATCTGTACTGCAAACCACGCCTTTAATAGGGAGTCCATTTTTACTCTTAATGGTAATTTCTCCCTCTTTGCTCTCCCCACTGTCTAATGTGGCAGCTATTTGGTTCTCTGACATTTCTGCATCAGGAGTTTCGTAAACTGAAATACCTGTTGCAAGTCTCTCGACTAATGCTTTCATAAGCACCTCCGGTGCAAAATATATTATAGTTTTCTATTTTTCGTTTTTAATCTTTTCCAAACGATCTTTTAGTTCTTTTTCTACTCCCAAGTCACCTGGCTCATAAAATTTTTTATCCTTTATGGCATCCGGCAAATACTGTTGATCTACATAGTGATTTGGGAAATCGTGTGCGTATTTATATCCAACGCCGTGTCCCAAGTCTTCATGACCACTATAGTGCGCATCCTGCAAATGTGCCGGTACAGGAGCCTGAATATTATTTTCAACTTCTGCTGTGGCTCGCTCAATTGCCATGTATGAAGCGTTGCTTTTAGGAGACATCGCCACATACACTGCAGCCTCAGCCAAAATAATTCTTGCTTCTGGCATTCCGATTTGTCTTACTGCCTCTGCGGCAGATGTAGCCACCACCAAAGCATTAGGGTTAGCCATGCCCACATCTTCTGACGCACAAATCATAATTCTTCTTGCGATAAAGTCTATACTCTCACCAGCTGCAAGCATCTTCGCCAAATAATAAACAACTGCATCTGGATCTGAGCCTCTCATACTTTTTATAAAAGCTGAAATAGTGTCGTAATGATTGTCACCATCTTTGTCGTACTTTAGAGCACGCTTTTGGATACATTCCTCTGCCACATCCAATGTAATATGAATCTTTCCATCCTCTGATGGATCTGTAGTCAAAACTCCAAGCTCGATAGCATTAAGGGCAGTTCTAGCATCTCCGTTTGCTATGTTTGCTAAGAAGTCCACTGACTCATCATCAATAGTGACATTGTATGAACCCATTCCATTTTCTTCGTCTTCCACGGCTCTTCTAATCAAAGTCTTTATATTCTCCTCACTTAGAGGATATAGTTCAAAAACAATTGACCTAGAAATAAGCGCACGGTTTACTTCAAAGTATGGATTCTCTGTAGTAGCTCCAATCAAAATCACTGTGCCATCCTCCACAAAAGGTAGCAAGTAATCCTGCTGGCTTTTATTAAATCTATGTATCTCATCGATAAATAGAATTGTTTTCTTTCCAGTCATTGCAAGTTCGTCTTTGGCTTTGGCCACCACGTCTTGCATATCTTTCTTGCCCGATACTGTAGCATTAAGTTGTGTGAACTTTGAACTAGTGGTGTTTGCAATCACCTTCGCCAAAGTGGTCTTTCCAGTACCCGGTGGACCATAAAAAATAACAGAACTAATTTTGTCTGCCTTAATGGCTCTATATAAAAGTTTATCCTTAGCTATGATGTGCTCTTGTCCTACCACTTCATCTAAAGTCTTTGGACGGAGTCTACTAGCTAGGGGTGATTCTTTTTTTGTATTTACGTCTCTAGCGTAATCAAATAAATCCATAGTTTCCTCTATCTATCTTGGGCCAAACTTAGCTCCCCAAATCAAATATCCTATAATAATTCCTACCACTATTCCAATAACCAAATGAACCATACGTCCAATGTCCATAGCTTTTGGCTTAAGTTTTCCATCGTTGTTTTCTTTAGCCTGTTTGCGGTTAAAAATAACAATATCAATTGCAATCAATATACAGCCAAGTATAGTGATTCCTGCGCAAATGATTGTTATAGCAAATGGATTTATGCCAAATACTTTGACGTTTGCGAAAGAAAGAATAATTGAAATAAATGTAAGAATGACTGCAGGCAAAGTAATTCCAATAGCAACCTTACCTAGTAGGCTAGATTGATACTGCGTTCTTTGTGGTTGATTATTTTTAAACTTATAATAGTCTGCCATATATACCTCTATCCAATCGCTCTAATACCTGAGAATACTCCTAGGCTTAGAAGCAACATAATTGTTCCTGCTAAAAGAACTCCACCCATAGCAGCTAGACAACTCTTCTTAAAGTCTAAATCTAAAATGCTGGCCGCAAGAGTTCCTGTCCAAGCACCTGTCCCTGGAAGTGGAATTCCAACAAAAAGTAAAAGTGCAACATACACTCCGCCTCTAGTTTTCTGAGTAAGCTTCTCACCACCGTGCTCTCCTTTTTCCAAGCACCATGTGAAAAACTTTCCGATATACTTTTTATCCTTGCCCCAAAGAAGCACCTTTCTCGCAAAGAAAAAGATGATTGGAACTGGAAGCATATTTCCAATAATAATTATTAAAATATATAGCCAAACAGGTCTTAAATGAAAACCTTCAGCCACGGGAATAGCTCCTCTAAGCTCCACTAGTGGAACCATTGAAACTAGAAAAACTATTATCCATTTATACCATAATCCTTTAAACATATTGCCCTCTATTTTTGCATAATTTTATATTGAAACGGACTATCCCAATGTAAAAATCTCACCATAAAATTATAACAAATTTTATGGTGAGATTAAAGGTCGATTTAGTGATATTTAAGGGTTTTTTGCCCTTTTTTATCGCAAAATTCGCTTATTTATTTTTTACTACCAGTTTGTCATCTTTCACATCAAAAACTAGAGTCTCCCCAAGGCTAATATCGCCTTCTAATATAGTCTTTGCCGCCAAAGTTTCAACATTCTTCTGAATAAACCTCTTAAGTGGTCTAGCACCGTAAACTGGGTCATATCCGCTCTCAATTACGAAGTCTTTAGCCTTATCTGTAAGTTCAACCTTAAGTTCTTTCTCTTTAAGTCTTACATTTAGCTCATCAATCACTAGATCCACTATTCCAGCGATATTTTCCTTTGTAAGCGGCTTAAACATAATGATTTCATCTAGTCTGTTCAAGAATTCTGGTCTGAAATGGTTCTTCAAATCATCCATAACCATCTTCTCGTTCTCCTCTTTGATGTTACCATCATCATCTATGCCATCAAGTAGATACGAAGAGCCAATATTTGATGTCATAATCAAAATTGTATTCTTAAAGTTTACAGTTCTGCCCTGCGAGTCAGTGATTCGTCCATCGTCTAGTACTTGAAGCAAAACGTTAAACACATCTGGATGTGCTTTCTCAATCTCGTCAAACAATACTACAGAATATGGTTTACGTCTGACTGCCTCAGTTAGCTGGCCACCTTCATCATATCCTACGTATCCTGGAGGCGCACCGATAAGTCTAGACACGCTGAATTTTTCCATGTACTCACTCATATCGATTCGAACGATATTGCTCTCATCGTCAAACAAATTCTGCGCCAAAGACTTAGCAAGTTCAGTTTTACCAACACCTGTAGGTCCTAAGAACATAAATGAACCGATTGGCTTGTTAGGATCTTCCACTCCAGCTTTTGAACGAAGGATTGCTTCTGATATCTTTGTGACAGCCTCGTCCTGTCCAATAACTCTTTTGTGTAATGCATCATCCAAGTGCAAAATTTTATCTCTCTCAGTCTCAGTAAGTTTGGCAACAGGGATTCCTGTCCATCTGCTGATAATTCTAGCAATCTCTTCTTCTGTCACGCTCTCACGAACTAACTCTAGGTCTTTACCTTTTACTTTTTCTTCCTCTTCTTCTAACTGTTTCGTAAGTTCTGGAAGCTTTCCATATTGAAGTTCAGCGGCTTTGTCTAGGTCGTAGTCATTCTGAGCTTTTTCAATCTCTTTCTTAACAGTTTCCACTTGCTCTCTTAACTCTCCAACCTTGTTTATACTGTTCTTCTCATTCTCCCACTGAGCAACCTTAGTGTCGTACTCACTCTTAAGTTCAGCCAACTCCTCTTGCAACTCCTCAAGTCTTTCCTTACTTAGATTATCTTCCTCTTTCTTAAGAGCGGCCTCTTCTATCTCTAACTGCATCACTTTACGTCTTAGTTCATCAAGCTCTGTTGGCATAGAGTCCATCTCAGTTTTTATAAGTGCACAAGCTTCATCCACCAAGTCGATAGCCTTATCAGGCAAGAATCTGTCCGTAATATATCTGTCCGACAAAGTAGCTGCGCTCACCAAAGCACTGTCCTGAATTTTAACTCCATGGAATACTTCATATCTTTCTTTGATACCACGTAGAATTGAGATAGTATCTTCCACTGTAGGCTCTCCTACCATTACTGGCTGGAAACGTCTCTCTAGTGCTTTATCTTTTTCAATATATTCTCTGTACTCATCTAGTGTAGTTGCACCGATACAGTGAAGTTCGCCTCTTGCAAGCATAGGTTTTAGCATGTTGCCTGCATCCATAGCGCCTTCAGTTTTACCTGCGCCCACTATTGTGTGAAGCTCATCGATAAATAGGATGATCTCTCCATCACTTTCTTTAACATCAGATAATACAGCTTTTAGTCTTTCTTCAAACTCTCCGCGGTACTTTGCACCAGCCACTAGAGAACCTAAGTCCAATGCAAAGATTTTCTTATCCTTCAAACCGTCTGGCACATCACCCTTTACTATTCGCTGAGCCAAACCTTCGATAGCTGCCGTTTTACCAACACCAGGTTCACCGATAAGAACTGGATTGTTCTTAGTCTTTCTCGAAAGAATTCTAATGATATTTCTTATCTCATTATCTCTTCCAATAATTGGATCTAGCTTTTGATCTCTTGCTCTTTCAACCAAGTCCTGTCCATATTTTGACAAAGCTTCATAAGTTCCTTCTGGATTATCAGATGTAACTCTCTGACTTCCTCTCACAGTTTCAAGAACACTTAAGAATCGCTCTCTTGTAATACCAAATTCTTTGAAAATGTCCTTAACTGCCTTATTTGGTTTCTTAAGCATTGAGAGGAATAAGTGTTCTACTGACACATACTCATCTCCCATCTTCTTTGCCTCATCCTCAGCACTAACTAAAACATCATTGAGCGCTTGACTCATATGACGCTCGCCACCTTGTACCTTTGGAAGCGCTTCAATAGCCTGAACGACACGGTTATCAAAGTAATTGATATCAATTTCCATTCTTTCAATTAGCTTGGCAATCAGACTGTCAGAAATAGTCACTAAGCTATGTAAGAAATGTTCTTGATCAATCGCTTGATTACCATACTCCATTGCTATTTTGTCGCATTCCTGTATGCTTTCAATTGATTTTTGTGTGAACTTATTTACATTCATGACATTCACCTCCATCACTTATTTTTCAGGGTCATTTTCCATACTTCCTGATCCTTCTTTATCTTAAAATAAGTCTGCCTGAAATACTCATTTCTACTCTTATATTCTCTTATAAAAGTGTGTTATTTTTTCGTATGTTATTTAAAATAAGTGTTAACATTATGTTAACAAAAATCTATTGAAAAAAGGTGTTATTTGTGCTAATTTATACATAGAAAGGCATTGCCGATATACGGCTAGCCTTTGGTTAGTTATATAAAATAGCCGTCAGCTAGGCGGCTATTTTTTTGTGTCAATCATGACAAGGACAACAACAGTGAGCAGTTGTAGGAACACCGTTAAGCATTCAAACATACTCATATTATCACCTCCCTTCTCATCAGAGATATACATCTCCTAGATTAGGGCTAGCCGCATACCATATAGGGTAATGCCTAGAACATTTATTATACTACTATTATGAGAAAGTGCAACATTTTATTTATGTGCTACACAAAAACATCCAGCATTATGCTGGATGTTTTATAATTAGTGTTATTGAATTAATAATAGTAAATTACAACTTTCTTAATTCTTTTTTTCATATTAATTCCTCCTTAAACTAAAAAATAATATCTTCTAACGCCATAACCATTCATCTGCTCTTTAGTTCCAATTGTTATTCTAATATAACTATCTATCCTTGGCTTATCAAAATATCTTACATAAATGCTTTTCTCTCTTAGCTTCTCGAAAATCTCCTTGGCTGGAATTGATTCGTGTGTTGCAAACAAAAAGTTAGTCTGTGAGTTCGTGCAATCAAATCCCATCTTCTTAAGTTTCATCTTTGTCTCTTCTCTAGTTCTCTTTATCTCATTAACTAGACCCTTAAAGTACTCATCATCTTTAATGGCCGCCTTAGCGCCACGGATTGCCGCCACATTTAGAGTGTATGAGTTATAAGAGAATTTAACATCCTTAAGAGACTTAATCAGTGTCTCACTACCGAATGCATATCCCACTCTCATTCCAGCTAGCGCTCTTGATTTCGAGAACGTTCTAACCACTAATAAGTTCTCGTACTTATCAATCAAATCTAAAACAGTCTCTCCACCAAAATCAATATAAGCCTCATCCACTATTACTACTGAATCTGGATTAGCAGATATTATTTCTTCTACTTGCGCTTTAGGAAGCGCTATTCCTGTAGGAGCGTTTGGATTGGCAAATACTATTCCGCCATTTTCCTTTTTGTACTTTTTAGGATCAATCTCAAACTCTTCTGTTAAAGGAATCTTCTCATACTTAATATCATAAAGATCTGCCCATACATCGTAGAATGAATATGTAATGTCTGGGAACAATATTGGTTTATCAGAATTAAAGAATGTTAAAAATGACATTCCTAAAATATCATCTGAGCCCACGCCCACAAACACTTTACTCTCATCCACATCATAATAAGATGCAATCTCTCTAACCAAATCCTTGGCATCTGGATCTGGATATTTGCGAAGTGCATCTGGCATCATACTAGCAATCGACATTTGAACCATGGTAGATGGTGCAAATGGTGACTCGTTTGTATTAAGTTTTATAATGTCACTTCCACTTGGCTGTTCACCCGGAACATATGGCGTGACTCTTCTAATGTTTTCTTCAAACTTTTTCATTTTCTTAACCTTTACGAAGCTTTAGTTTCTTTTTTTTTACATTTATTCCAAATCATAACTAGTATAACTGCTGCTAATAGCCCTCCAGCTATATCTACAAATACATCACCCACTTTAGCACTTCTTCCCTTAACAAAAAGTTGATGCGTCTCATCAGTAAGAGCATACACAAAACACCAAAGTGTAGCAAACATAACGATGTATCTTTTCTTAAGTTTTCTAATGCCTTCAAACGTTAATAGAAAACCAGCTGTCAGTAATCCTAAAATTCCATACTCGCCAAGGTGTCCAATCTTTCTTATCACAAAACTTGCTTTGTTAAAGAATGCCTTTTGTTCTTTCTTTGGCAAGGAATCATAATTTGATTTTATTATATGTACAACTTTAATTGTAATTTTATCGCTAAGTGTCTGTGATTCCACTCCATCATCTGCAGAGAAGTCAAATATCAAAAACATCCAGCCAACAATTAAAGCTAATAAAACAACTCTTAAAATCCAAACTTTATGCTTCATAACCTTTGCTCTTGATTACTTCTACCACTTCTTTAACCACTTTTTGAGAAAGTTCATCTGTCTTAGCTTCAGCCATAACACGAACTACTGGCTCTGTACCACTAGCTCTTAGTATAATTCTGCCATCGCCCTCTAAGTCTTCTTCCACTTTCTTGGCAGCCGCCAAAACATCTTCGTCATTTAATACCACTTCTTTGTCTTGGACACACACATTTTCTAGATACTGCGGATAAATAGTAACTGGTGCAATAAGTTCTGACATCTTCTTCTTTGCAGTAAGCATAAAATCCATAAGTTTGATCGATGTCAACACACCATCTCCTGTAGTTGCATACTTACTAAAGATAATGTGACCTGACTGCTCGCCACCAAGTCTGTAATCATTGTTCTTCATGCATTCGTATACGAACTTATCACCCACGTCGGTTTTCTCGTAGGCAATATCAGCCTCTTCAAAGGCCTTATAAAGACCTAGGTTAGACATAATGGTAGTTGCTACGGCGTTATTCTTTAGCTCACCCTTTTCTTTCATGTGAACTGCTGCCACATAGAGAATCAAATCTCCATCCACTATCTTACCTTCGTCATCTATGCAAAAACATCTATCAGCATCGCCGTCATAAGCAAAACCAATATCAAGTTTATTATCAATTACATATTGCTGCAAAACTTCAATATGTGTAGAACCACAATTCATATTTATGTTAGTACCGTTTGGTTCAGCATTAATAACGTATGTCTCAGCACCTAGAGCATCAAACACACTCTTTGCAATAGCTGAAGCACTACCATTTGAACAATCAAGTCCTACTTTAATATTTCTAAATGAATGCTTAGCAAGTGACATTAGATATCCCATATATCTATTTCTTCCTGCAAAGTAGTCGACAGTTCTACCTATATCTTCTCTCTCGGCATATGGGATAGAATCAAAGTCAGCATCCAGGTACTCTTCTATCTGGTCGATTACTTCCTGCTCCATCTTCTCACCATTTGCGTTAAGAAGTTTTATTCCATTATCATAAAATGGATTATGACTAGCAGAAATCATAATTCCGCAATCAAAGTCCTCAGTTCTTACTACATACGAAACAGAAGGTGTTGTTGTAACGTGAAGCAAGTACACGTCCGCACCTGTTGATGTAAGACCTGCTGCTAAGGCATCTTCAAACATATAACTGCTTCTTCTAGTATCCTTACCGATAGCCACTGAACAATCGCCCTTCTGGCTATAGTAGTGCCCTAAAAATCTACCCACTTTAAAAGCGTGCATAGCAGTCAAATCTTTGTTAGCCTCTCCTCTAAATCCATCTGTTCCAAAATACTTTCCCATTTTTAAATCCTCCAAGATTTATAGTTCTTTCATTGATAGTTTTTTGTTTTCAATCAAGAACTCTTTGTTGCAGACATCTAGTGCTGCAAATTTATGTGTAATGATAATAACTGTCTTTGAATTAAGCGACTTAATATTATCAAGCACTTTCTTTTCTGTGTTGGCATCTAGCGCTGATGTAGCCTCGTCCAAAAGAAGTATTGGTGCATCTGAGATAATAGCTCTTGCAATAGCAAGTCTTTGTGCTTGTCCCTCGGATACTCCTGTTCCCTTCTCGCCTAGCACAGTGTCCAAACCATCAGGCAATGTTTCCACAAAATCTTCTATGCTACTAATCTCCATAGCTTTATGTATTTCTTCATCTGTGGCATATGGATTGATTAGTTTAATATTCTCTCTCAATGTTCCACTAAACAAATAATTGCCTTGAGGCACATAAGAAAACAAAGTTCTTGTATCTGGACTTGCTTCTACATATTTTCCATTATCTTTATATAATCTAATAGTTCCTTCGTTTGGCTTAAATACTCCAAGAAGCATCTTCATCAAAGTACTCTTACCAATACCAGAAATACCTCTTATAGCAACAAAATCACCTTTTTCAAATTCGGCATTTCCATCTTCTAAGACACTTTCTCTTCCATAGTTAAACTTGATATTAGCAAACTCTACTTTATCAAAATGTTTGTAAAACTCTGTTGCATTTATATCTTCAATATCTTTTTCTTCATTATCCATATTTTCAATTTCGATAATTCTCTCAGCTGATGCAATAATTGCATAGTAGTCAGGAACTACCTTTGTAATATTGACAAATGGCGCTTGAATCTGGGTAATCAACTGCAGCATAGCTGTAAGTGTACCATAAGTAAGTACTCCCATCGCTACCTTAACTGCTGCCCAAACAAGAGCTGCCAAATATCCGATGTTAAACACAAATGAAAAGCCTGCATTAGCCAAAATACTAACTCTTCTTCTCTTCATCTTTGCCCAGTAGTTAATCTCTTGGTAGTCATCACCTTTTTCTCTAAAAGTTTCCTCTGCGCCAAAGGTCTTAACTACCAGCATACTCTCAATTGCTTCCTGAAAGAATGATCTAACTACACCTTCAGTAGATTGTACTTCTTTGTGTAGACCTTTGAACTTCCCTCTTAATAAAAGAGTAATCATTGAAATAATAACTCCAGCAATCAAAAATACAATTGTAAACTTAGGCGCAATAACTACTAAAACTATAAATGCTCCTAAGAACTGTGTAATGTAGTAAAGCAAGTTTGGAATAATGTTTATTACACCATCTGTCACTATACCTATATCACTAGTAAGTCTATTAATTAACTCACCACTATGAATTTTGTTTATTTCTTCATACTTTTTATTTAAAATGCCATAGAACAATTTAGTTCTAAACCTCATTGTAAGTTTTGCTGTCACTTTAATGCCTATAGCAGATGCTGCCACTCTCATAATCAGCCTGCCCATAATAACTACAAAGATGATTACACCCCACATAATAATTTGGTTTATAAACTCATCTCTCTCTGCTGCTGTTTTGGCTCCTGCTGCATGTTGTGCTGCATCTATTGCATACTTACTAAATAGCGCCACAAATGTATTTACTAGCGCCAAAATAATATAGAACACACTAATCAAAACCACATACGGAATGTCTCGTTTGCAGTTTTTGATAATCCATCTTAAACCCTCTGAATTGTCTTTTTTAAATAGTTTCAAGTTATGTGCTCCTTATTTATTCAAATAAATCTTGTTCTTTTACTTTTTCTATAAAGGCATCTACATCCTTTGATGCAGTCTTAGCATCCACATCATATTCATCTGTAAGCGCACTAATCAAGTCATCTCTGCTTATACCTTCTATCAATTTTTCAAATAGAAATGCACCTGTGTCATTTAGATTCATCATTCCATTGAACTCTGATACTGCCTCTCCTATCGGAACAACGACAAATGATCCCGCTACATTTCTTAGAATATATCCTTCTTTAATCTTCATCTAAACTCTCCTGATATTCTCATACGCCATATCCACCGCATCTTCAGATATATCACAACCCATTTTGTACAATGGTGTTTCTTTAAGCAATTCTTCTATGTTAGATAACAATTTGTCCATATATTCTTCCAAATAAAGTTTTCTAGTAGTCTGTTTAAATACTTTTGGAATAGCATCATTAATGTTTTCAGTCTCTATCCAATTGTTCTCGCTTCTTTCTAGGAACATTATGGCTCCTAACTTGGCTTTCGCATTTTTATTAGTGTTGTGTTTCCCACACCAAGGTGTGCCATACACATACCACTCTCCATCTATTTTTCTGATGGCTGGCTTATCGTCATTTATGATAAAAGCTTTGTCGCCAAACTTTTCAAGCCAAAGATTTGTGTGTGTGGACTTACCTATTCCACTGTCAGCCGAAAACAAATATGCATATCCATCTACCACTACAGCTGATGAATGAAGCATTAGTCCATTATGGTCAAGTATCAACCTGTGAAAGTATTCCCCTGTAAAGATGTACTCCATATCTTCACTGGAAGCACCTGGAGGAAAATCATTTTTGTTTTCTTCATAGTAGTTGCGGTCGAATATTATTTCATGGTCAGGCTCATCCCACTCAGTCTTTGCCAAATAGTCTCTGGCTAATTCTCTAGTTCTGTCAAAGTAAGTGGTCATTAAAACCTTTAAGCCTGCTATTTCATATTTAGCTGTAAATTCATTTATTTTGGCCACACAAAACTCCATCTTCCACTAATAGTCAAAAACACCTATGCAGTTAAAACATAGGCATCTTTGATATTAATTATTATTTATAATAATTCTCTGAACCGTATCCATAACCATAACCACGCTTGTAGTATTTGCCATAGTAGCCACTATAGTAGGCGCCCTTACCGTCTGGATCCACCTTGTTAAGCACTGCTCCTAGTAATCTACATCCCGATTTCTTTAGCTGCTCAATCTGTTTTTGGACATATTTGTAACTTACATTAGCCTGTGAAATCAAGAATATAACTCCATCTGTCTGTTGTGCCACAATAGCCGGGTCAATTACTTGTCCAATAGGTGGTGTATCTATAATAACATAATCATATGCATTTCTTGTTAGTCTAAGCATCTCTGTAAATCTTTCATTATCCAAAAGCTCCGCTGGATTTGGAGGGACTGGACCAGATAGAATCATATCAAGATTATCAATATTTGTTCTATATCTAATGCTGTCTAATCTCTCAACTCCTGAAAGATAATGAGTTAGACCTTTAATTGCTTTATTAATTTTGTAACGCCCAATCAATACTGATTTTCTAAGGTCGGCATCGATAAATAATACTTTACTTCCACCCTCAGCCATTGAAACTGCTAGGTTAAATGCCACCATTGATTTTCCTTCATTAGGAACTGAACTAGTTAGCGAAATAAGTTTCACATCATCACCACAGAATTGAACATTGGTTCTAAGTGTCTTATATGCTTCTCTTGTCTTAAAATCTAAATCAGATATCTTCTCTAAATTAATGTTTAACATATAACCTTACTCCTTTCCCTCTGTGGTATTTTCATCATCTGATGAATCTTTTTTCTTTTTAGTACTTCCATATCCATAGCCGTAACCATATCCATAACCATAGCCCTTGCTTCTTGAACTCTTAAGCGGAATAGAAGCCAAAACGGATACACCAAGTTTCTTTTCTATATCATCAGGAGTTTTAATAGTGTCATCTAGCACAAACATCAAGATAACTACAAGTAGAGCCAAACCAAACCCAATGATAAAGCCAAGCATTGTATTTTTCTCAACATGTGGACTAGAAGGGACTCTAGGTAGTGTGGCCTCGTCAACAGGGTTAACAGCCTCTACGCCCTCCATCACTTCTTTTGTCTTTTCATTTGCGACATCTCTCACTTTGTCTGCAATCTTCTTTGATAGCTTAGGTTCAGGACTCGAAACCTTAATATCAAGAATACGCGTATCCTCTTCCAACTCTACTGATACCATTCCTGCCAACTGTCCAACAGTTAAATCGAGTTTTAAGTCATCTTTAACTTTGCTAAGAACCGGCTCACTGGTTAGCAACACTTGATAGTCATTAGCAAGATCTGAGGCAAATGCTAAATCACTAGATGTTAAACCACTTTGATTAGGGTCTTGTCTGCTCAAGATATACACTTTAGTAGTAGAAATATACTGTGGTGTAATAAAGAACTGGGTATATGCAAAAGCAATACCACCCACAAGTATTCCTACCAAAATGATAATAGTCAATCTGTTCAGAATAGTTGAGAGCAAACCACGTAGGTCTATCTCTATTTCATTTCTGTTGTTTTGTTCTCCCATGTCTTTTCCTTTCGATTAAATGTATTCTCCTGAAATAATCATCTCTGGATTTCTTACTAATAGCCACTCAACATATCTCTCTCCATATTTTGTCTGAAGAAGATCAATACATTTCTTCCAATGAATGCCACGTTGTCTAACTGAATGAGCATCTGTTCCCACAAGGTGTAACATCTCGTTTTCTATCAACTTTGCGACAAACTTTCTATCTTCTCTATATACCGATGTAGCATTTACTTGAAGGTAACATCCCATTTCTACCACATGGTTTAAATTCACTTTGTTTATAGTTCCAATTTTTTTCCTGAAAGCTTTATATCTTTCACAGTGAGCAATGATTGGAATATATCCGCCATTAACTAACTGGCTTAAAGCTCTTTCAATAACACCGTAGTCTTCTATCGGATAAAACTCGATTAGCACATATCTACTACCCGCCATCGTCAAAATCTTTCCAGCATTTAACTTTTCGACCATATCATTACACAACAAGACTTCATTGCCTAGATACAGTTTTATATCAGGATATTTTTCCTCAGCCAAAGCCTGTACTTTTGCAAAATGACTGTTCCATCTCTCAACCGAAAGATTAAAACTTTCCTCATCATAATGAGGGGTTAAAATAAGATTTCTAGCCCCCTGTTTGTATTCCTCACCAATCATTTCGATGGATTTTTCAATGGATTCTGCTCCATCATCCACCCCAAAAAGAATGTGATTATGAATATCCGTAAACCCCTTCATTAAAGCGTCCTCCTAAATCCCATAATCCAATATCATTCTACCAAAAATTAAGCAACTATTCTACCTGTGCTAATTTTGCCGCCTGGTCTGCTGCTATACATCCATCAATCAACTCATCAATATCACCATTTAGAATTTGCTCTAATCTGTGTGATGTAAGTTTAATTCTGTGATCTGTAACACGTCCCTGTGGGAAGTTGTATGTTCTAATCTTTTCCGATCTATCGCCTGAACCTATCTGACTCTTTCTAGCTGCAGATTCCTCATCTTGCTTTTTCTGACACTCTAATTCATATAGTCTAGCTCTAAGCACCTTCAAAGCCTTATCCTTATTTTTAAGCTGAGACTTTTCATCCTGACATGAAATAACGATTCCTGTAGGGATATGTGTAAGTCTGACAGCTGAATCTGTAGTATTTACACACTGTCCGCCATTTCCTGATGCTCTAAACACATCAAAACGGCAATCATTCATATCGATCTCAACATCCACATCCTCCGCCTCTGGCATTACGGCTACAGTGGCTGTAGATGTGTGAATACGTCCGCCCGACTCAGTAACAGGTATTCTCTGTACACGGTGAACTCCACTCTCATACTTAAGTTTTGAGTAGGCTCCATTACCATTTACCATAAAGACTACTTCCTTAAATCCTCCCACTCCATTTTCATTTAGCGAGATAAGCTCAGTCTTCCATCCCATATTGTCAGCATACATACAGTACATTCTGTATAGTTCCGCAGCAAATAATGCAGCTTCATCTCCGCCTGCTCCGCCACGAATCTCCACCACTACGTTCTTGTCATCATTTTCATCTTTAGGAAGGAGTAAAATCTTTAGTTCATCTTCTAACTGCGTCTGACGTTCCTTTGCCTCGTTCATTTCTTCTTTGGCGAGGTCTTTTATATCGTCATCAGTTTCTTCATCTAGAATCATTAAACTCTCATCAATAGTCTCTTTGCATTTTTTGTACTCTTCAAAAGCCTCGACTATTGGCTCGAGGTCACTTTGTTCTTTCATCAATTTTCTATACTTGTTTTGATCATTAACTACTTCCGGCTTAGTAAGCTGTTCGTTTATTTCGTTAAATCTCTCCACAATCGCTTCTAACTTGTCAAACATAATACTTTTCCTTTCAATCTGTTAATTAATGGTTGCACTATTATATTTAACCAGCTAACCTTTCTTTGCGTAAATTACTCTGTCATTCATCGCTAAATCCTTCTTCACGACTATATTTTTATAGCCGTTTTCCTTTAGTATATTTGAAACTTCTTCGGCTTGGTCAAAACCAATCTCGAAAAAGATCATTCCATTCTCATTTAAATAATCCTTTGCTTGTGTAATTATTGTTTGGTAAAAGTCCAAACCACTCTCTCCACCATCTAATGCTAAATGAGGATCGTGCATTTTTACTTCCTCGTCCAAACTTTCGATATCTTTTGTTCTAATGTATGGAGGATTGGAGACTATCACATCAAACTTTCCTTCTATCTTTTCAAACAAATCCGACTCTACAAAAGTAACATCTGTCTGATTAAGTGTATTATTTTCTTTCGCAACATCTAGTGCATCCTTTGAAATATCAGATGCTGTCACTGCTAGATTATCGCACATATAACTGATAGTAATCGCAATACATCCAGAACCAGTACACATATCTAGAACTTTAAAAAAATCATCACCCACATACTTAACAACTTCATCCACCAAAATTTCAGTATCAAATCTAGGAATCAGAACGTTCTCATTTACTTTAAATGTAAGTCCCATAAACTGAGTCTGTCCTATTATCTGTTGAAGTGGAATGTGGTTAATTCGCTTTTTAACTGCTTCTTCTACTTGCTTGGCATGTACTTTGCCAATCTGCATATTTTGATTTGCAAAGTACTCACTTTTTTTAATATCTGTAAAGTATTCCAAAAGAAGCCATATATCAACTGATGCGTCTGAAATACCAGCCGCATCAAGTTTATCTGTATTTTCTTTTACAAAATCTCTAACTAAAATTTCCAATTGAATCCTGATCCTGTATTATTGTCTCTTTTTGGCAAATCATGAGGTTCAGGCCTAACATATGACTGAGATCTAGGAGTAGGTTTTACTTTTGGTCTAACTTCGATGCCATTATCTTCTAGATAGGCTTCCCAATCAAATACAGCTTCTGTAGCCTCAATTGCCACTTCAATCATATCGTCAGAAGGTTCTCTTGTAGTAATTCTTTGCATTAAAAGACCTGGTTTACTTAAAATATTCACAAACAGATTATCCTTTGTTCCTGCCAATCTAATGAACTCATACGACAAGCCAGCAATTACTGGAACTAAAAGAACTCTAATGGCATATCTTAAGAAGATGTTTTCAGGTCTAACTAACAAGAAAATAATAATACTTATAAGAATGATTACAAACAAGAAACTTGTTCCACATCTCTTATGGAATCTAGAACTGCTTCTAACATTATCTACATTTAACTCTTTTCCTGTCTCAATGCAGTTGATGCATTTATGCTCTGCACCATGGTACATATATGTTCTTTTAATATCTTTGAGCAAAGCTGTTAACATCAAGTAGACGACAAAAATAATAACCTTTAAAACGCCCTCGATAATAGGCACTCTCTGCTTTGTAACCCATGAGATATGTCTTTCCATAATGTCCGCTATAAACAAAGGAAGTATCATAAATAGAGCTATCGCCAAAATAACAGAAATAGCAATGGTAAATCCAATGATGATCTTTTCTGCTCTCTCGCCAAACTTTCTATTTAACCATGACTCAAACTTATCTGGCTCCACTTCTTCCTCTTCCAAAAACTGCGAAGAATATGTGAGCGCTCTAATACCTAAAATCATAGAATCAAAAAGTTTAAAAATACCTCTAACAAATGGTATTCTGGCAAAAACAGTTTTTTCAGATATATCTTTACGCTGTCCAACCTGACAGTTTATTTCACCCTCTGTTCTGACTGCCACTGAATATTTATTTTCATTTCTCATCATTATTCCTTCAAGCACGGCTTGTCCACCAATGCCTGAACAAGGTAGTCTTTTGTTCATCTAATAGCTCCTTAGGGATATTAAAAAGAAAATGGGTTGAGAAAATATCTCAACCCGTAATCTTTAATCTTATTTGATACCATACTTCTTATTGAACTGGTCAACTCTACCACGAGCTGTAACAGCCTTCTGCTGTCCTGTATAGAAAGGATGACACTGTGAACAAATTTCCACGTGAATATCTTCCTTAGTAGAGCCAGTTACAAATGTGTTACCACAGTTACATGTAACTTTCGCTTCATGGTATTCTGGATGAATTCCTTTTCTCATTTTTTTCACCTCTTCGAATAATATATGTATTTTGGCTTATGCCAATTGTTTGCCTTGAAATATCGAATATCCCGAACTTAGTTCGACAATTCAATAGCCAAATAATTATAGCATAGGAGTACTATCTATGCAAGAAGTATTTTGAAGCTAAAAACGGGTTATTTTTTAGCTATAGCTTTTACTCTCTGCACGAATTCGTCGTTATTTTTAGTCTTAGCAAAAGTGTCCACAATCTGCTCCAATGCTTCTTCTTTTCTCATGCCACTCATCTCTTTTCTAATGAAGTTAGCTGCAAAGATTTCATCATCTGACAATAGCAAATCTTCTCTTCTAGTGCTAGATTTTGCAATATCTATAGCCGGGAATAGTCTTCTCTCAGAAAGTGCTCTATCAAGAACAAGTTCCATATTACCAGTACCCTTAAATTCCTCGTATACTACATCGTCCATCTTACTTCCTGTATCCACTAATGCTGTAGCTAGCACTGTAAGACTTCCGCCCTCTCTCATAGTTCTGGCTGCGCCAAAGAACTTCTTAGGCATATGTAGTGCTGCTGGATCCAAACCACCAGATAATGTTCTACCACTAGCGTTTACTGTTAAGTTGTAAGCTCTAGCAAGTCGTGTAATACTATCAAGTAGAATTATTACGTCTTTACCGTGCTCAACCAATCTCTTTGCACGCTCAAGCACCATCTCCGATACTTTTTTGTGATGTTCTGGTCTTTCGTCAAATGTTGAGTGAATAACTTCTACGTTATCTCCCTGAATAGCTTCTTTAATATCAGTAACTTCCTCAGGTCTTTCATCTATCAAAAGAATAATAATTTCCATCTCCGGATTATTCTTAAGCACTGCTTTTGCTGTCTCTTTTAAAAGTGTAGTTTTACCTGCCTTAGGAGGTGAAACAATCATACCTCTTTGGCCTTTACCAATAGGACAAATCAAATCGACCATTCTCATGGCGATACTATGTCCATCTGTCTCTAATGAAATTCTCTCATTCGGAAAGACTGGTGTTAGATTATCAAAGTTCGGCCTGTTTATAACCTTATCCAAACTTTCACCGTTCACCTGATCCACATAGTAGATAGCGCCAAAGTTCTCTCCTTCTCTCTTAGGACGAACACGACCAGTCACATAGTCACCAGTCTTAAGTCTAAATCTTCTAATCTGTGACTGCGCAACATACACATCTTCATCGCCCGACAAATAGTTGTCAGATCTTAAGAATCCGTAACCATCCTGGCAAACTTCCAATATGCCTGTGGTAGTCTCGCCATTTTCGTTAGGCACTTCATCTTTGTGAGCGACTCCATCTTCTTTCGAATCAAGCTCAGCTAGCATATCTACTAACTGCTGCTTGCGAAGGGTGGATACACCTTTTATTCCTTTTTCTTTTGCTATCTCTCTTAATTCGCTTACTGGTAGAGCTGATAATTTTTCTTTCATATTAACTCCTTCGGGTTATTTACCCAGCTTTTCAATTATGTATTGATAAATTTCCTGACTGTTATCTTTTGTATCAAATGCGCCACACATATGAGAAGCTGTTTCTCTGTCCGGTGCCGCTACATTTATCTCGATTAGTGTTCCGTCACCTTCTTTAACTTGGCAGTGAACTATGTAATCTCCGTTTGATGCCTGATAGTAATCAGATGTGGTTCCTATTTCGTTACGAAGCTCGTATTTGTTTTCAATCAAATACATATCAACCTCATCCACGATAGAGTTAGAAATCTTATTCTCAAAAAACTTCAAACTCTCTCTACCCTCTGCACTCAAGTGATAGTAAGTGGTATTTCTGTTTTCATTTGAGAAAACAAATCCCGCCTCTATCAACTCATTCAAACACTTCTGCACTGTGAAATAGTTTGTGTACTCATTCTCAGTAAAGAACTGCGTAATCTGTGAATTCGTCAAAGGAAAATCCACCTTGTCTAACATGTGCATTATTATTAACTTGTAAAGTACGACCATGTCTAAAGCCATAACTAATCCTCGCAAATCTGATCTATTAAATCTAATATTTCTTCCTTACCCTGCTTCGTAACTGCTGAGAAAGGAATAACTATAGTATCTTTCACTACCCCTAAACTTGTCTTTAATGCCTTAAGGTTCTTTTGAACTTGACTTCTTTTAAGCTTATCTAATTTGGTGGCAATAATGATTGGATAAAATCCCATCTCCAACCTCATACATTTGCTTATCATTCTTTGATGCCTCGTGTCTAATATCTACAAGCAAAAAAATTGCGCGTAAACTTTCAGATGTGTTTAGATAATTTTCTATCATTACACCCCATTTTTCTTTTTCTGATTTTGAAACTTTGGCGTATCCATATCCAGGCAAGTCCACAAAATATATCTCTTTATTAATATTGTAGTAATTAATAGTTTGGGTTTTTCCAGGGGAAGATGATGTCCTGGCAAGAGCCTTTCTGTTTACAAGGCTATTGATAAGGGATGATTTTCCAACATTGGACTTACCAGCAAAAGCTATCTCAGGCATAGTATTATGAGGTAGCTTGCTAGTAACTCCACATACAGTTTCTAATTCTGCATTTTTAACTTTCATTATTTTTCCTTTAGAGCATTCTTCAAAACCTGATTCATAGTCTTAACAAACACAATCTCAAGTCCATCAGTGATCTCTTTATCTAGTTCTAAAACTTCTGGTTTGTTTTTAAATGGCACCAATACTTTCTCTATACCAGCATTTTTAGCCGCGAGAAGTTTTTCTTTGACGCCACCTATTGGCATAACATCGCCGCGAAGGTTAATTTCACCAGTCATTGCCACCTTGCAATCCACTTTTATGTTTGCAACTGCTGATAAAAGCGCTGTAGCCATAGTGATACCAGCTGAAGGGCCATCCTTGGGCACTGCTCCTTCTGGCACATGAATGTGAATGTTATGCTCGGCGAAGTAGTCTTTGTCCACACCGTATTTAGATGCTATACTTCTTACATATGTAAGCGCAATCTCTGCAGACTCTTGCATAACATCACCCAACTGACCGGTAATCTTAAGTTTACCTTTACCCGGCATAGTGTTTACTTCTATCTGAAGTGTAGTTCCGCCTACAGGCGTCCAAGCAAGACCTCTCACAATACCTACATCGTCTTTCTTATTTGCCATTTCCACGTCAAACTTCTTACGTCCAAGGTACTTAGTGATATTCTTGTCAGTAACCTTCATGCTCTTCTTGCCGTCTTTCTCGATACCCTTAGCAGCGATACGACAAATCTTGGCAATCTCTCGTTCTAGCTGTCTAACACCAGATTCTCTAGTGTAGTAATCAATTATAGCATTTATAGCATCACCCGTAATATCTAATTGACTCTTATTCAAGCCATGTTTCTCTAGCTGTTTTTTAATCAAATGCTCTGTGGCAATGTGATATTTCTCATTCGAAGTATAACCACTCACCTCAATGATTTCCATTCTATCAAGAAGTGGCTCTGGGATGGTATCTCTGTTGTTTGCTGTTGCAATAAACAATACATTAGATAAGTCAATTGGAACTTCCAAATAGTTATCTCTAAATTGAGAGTTTTGCTCTGAGTCCATAACCTCGAGTAGTGCTGATGCAGGATCACCATGCATACTGCGCCCCAATTTATCCACCTCATCAAAGAGGATTAATGGATTTCCACTCTTACAATTCTTAAGTCCTGTTGCCACTCTACCTGGCATAGCGCCTACGTAAGTCTTTCTGTGTCCACGAATTTCTGATTCATCGTCCACACCACCTAGACTGATTCTCACATACTTTTTATTAAGAGCTTCAGCTACAGACTTAGCTATGGATGTCTTACCAGTACCTGGAGGACCTACTAGACATACGATTGGGCTGTTTCCATCTTTCTTTGTAAGATTTCTCACGGCCAAAAACTCAATCATACGTTCTTTTACTTTATCAAGGCCGTAATGGTCTCTATCTAAAATATCCTGCGCATTTTTTAAATCAGGATTTTCTTCTGTCACATTGTTCCATGGCATCTCAAGCATAGTGTCTAGGTATGTTTTTATGACATTTCCTTCCACTCCGTTGTTGCCATAATTTTTATATCTAGCAAGTTCCTTTAATAGTTTTTCTTTTACATAATCTTCTGCATTAAGATTTTTGATTTTCTCTTCCATCTCATCTGCTTCAGACATATAGTCATCACCCAACTCTTCACGGATAACTTGCATCTGCTCTCTTAAGATATGTTCTCTCTGAGCCTTATCAAGGCGCATTTTAACCTTTTCTACAATCTCACCACGAATTGAGTTAATCTCATTTTCCGTCTTTAAGAATTTAGAAATGAAAATAAACTTTTCCAAAGTACTTTCCTCTTCTAGGAAAGTTTGTTTAAGTTTATAGTCAAGTGGGATTCTTCTAATAACTTGAGTCATTAACTCATTTAGATCTGCAATGCTCAAAAGCTGTTGGAGAGTCTTTGTAGAAAATTCATGAGAATAGGAATCGTAATCTTTTAGGATATCTTGCAATTCTCTTTTGAAAGCTTCTTTCTTTAAATCGTCCAAGTCATCGTCTGTCTCTTCTTTCACTACTACTTCTGTCTCGTAGTGCGTTCCTACATTATCGAAAGTTAAAACTTCCGCCTTTTCTATTGCTTCCACCATTACCCTTACTACATCTTCAGGCAATTTATTCATTTGTTTTACTTTTACTACAGTTCCCACTTTGTAGATAGACTCAAAACTAGGATTCTCTTCCTTAGGGTCTTTCTGTGCTACCACAAATAAATTCTGACCTTTTTGCATAGCAATCTCTGCTGCATTGATTGATGTCTCTCTACTAATGTCGAAATGTACTGTAGTGCCCGGCAAAATTGTTAAACCTCTTAGAGGTATAGCCGGAATTAAATATAGTTTTTCTGACATAATTTTCCTCTATGCTGTTTTATTTGATTTCTTACTTTTTGATTTTGAATTGTGTTTCAATTCTGGTTCTGCGCCATCGTTAATTACATCTTCTGTAATGATACACTCTGTGATAGTCTCATCCGATGGTGTCTCATACATTGTGTTCATAACTGCTGCTTCCAAAATAGAGCGAAGACCTCTAGCACCAGTCTTTCTATCAACTGCCTTCTTCGCTATCGCATCAAGTGCCCCTTCTGTAAATGTAAGTTTTACATTATCTAGTTCAAACAATTTTTCAAACTGTTTAACTAATGCATTCTTTGGCTTAGTCAATATCTGCTTCAAAGATTCTTCATCTAACAAGTCTAATGATACTGTGACTGGCACTCGACCAATAAACTCTGGAATAAGTCCAAACTTAGTCAAATCTTCTGGCATTACTTGTTTGAACAATTCATCCGTCTTGGCATTAGTTTTTTCTTTGATTTCTGAGCCAAATCCTATACTGCTTTGGTCTAGTCTAGTCTCGATAATCTTATCCAATCCATCAAATGCTCCACCACAAATAAATAGAATATTTGATGTGTTGATAGGAATTAGTTCCTGTTGTGGATGCTTCCTTCCACCTTGCGGTGGCACTGAAGCATCTGTGCCCTCAATTATCTTAAGCAATGCCTGTTGAACACCTTCGCCTGATACATCCCTAGTAATAGAAACATTTTCAGACTTCTTAGTAATCTTATCAATCTCATCTATATAGATGATGCCGTGCTCTGCACGCTCCACATCATAATCTGCCGATTGGATAATCTTTAAAAGAATATTTTCCACATCTTCACCCACATATCCAGCCTCAGTAAGTGTGGTAGCATCCGCTATAGCAAATGGTACATTTAACACTTTAGCTAGAGTCTGCGCAAGATATGTCTTACCACTACCTGTTGGTCCAAGCATTAAAATGTTTGACTTTTGAAGTTCAACATCCAAATCTTTACCTGATAACACTCTTTTATAGTGATTATAAACTGCTACCGATAAAACTTTCTTGGCTTCTTCTTGACCTATAACATAGTCATCAAGAAACTCTTTTATCTCTTTCGGCTTAAGAAGATTGATATCTTCAGTTTTCTTATTATCTTCTGGTGTGTCGTATAGCTCATCTTCCACTATACCAGCACATATTTCAACACAACCATCACAAATGTATGTGTCATTAGGACCAGAAATCAATCTATTAACTTGATCTCTTGTTCTGCCACAAAATGAACAAACAGGAATTTCGTTCTTTGTATCTTTTTTTGACATTTAATAGTCTCCTTCAAAAACGATTTATAGATGTCTATAAGGCACCACTACTGCGGTGCCTTAAAATTTTTATTTTCTGTCTTTGATTACTTCATCCACTAGTCCATAATCAGCAGCGGCGTCTGCGCTCATCCAATTATTTCTGTCAGTGTCTTTTTCCACTGTTTCTAATTTCTGACCAGTGTTTTCAGCTAGTATTTCATTAAGTCTCTTCTTGATGTTAACAATGTGTTCTGCTTCTATTTCAATTTCACTAGCCTGACCTTGAGCACCACCTAGTGGCTGATGAATCATTACTTCTGCATTTGGAAGTGCATATCTCTTACCCTTAGCTCCGCTTGAAAGTAAGAACGCTCCCATACTAGCTGCCATGCCGATACATGTAGTTGATACATCACATTTGACGTAGTTCATAGTATCGTATATAGCCATACCAGCTGATACCGAACCGCCAGGACTATTGATATACATATGAATATCTTTTCCTGGATCTTCTGATTCTAAAAACAATAACTGTGCTACTACTGTACTAGCTACTGCATCATTTATCTCTTCACCAATAAAAATGATTCTATCTTTTAATAATCTTGAATAAATATCATATGAGCGTTCTCCTCTGGAGTTTTGCTCAATTACATAAGGTATTAATGCCATAATCTACCTCCTATTATTTTGCTTCGTTTACAATTAACTCAGCTGCTTTTCTAATGCAGATATCTTTCTTAATATTTTCTCTGTCTTCATCTCTTAGCATTTCGTTAATCTTTTCAACTTCCATGCCGTACTGTTCAGACATCTTTAAGATCTCATCATCCACATCAGCATCTTTTGCTTCAATGTTTTCAGCATCTACGATAGCTTCTAGCACTAGACTACTCTGAACTCTAGCTTCAGCCTGTGGCTTAACCTGTTCTTTCATCTGCTCTAGCGTAGAGCCTGTCATCTGCAAATACTGTTCAAACTGGATACCTTGCATTTGCATATTTCTAGCAAACTCATCTACCATCTGATCACAAGCAGTATCTATCATCTTCTCTGGAATGTCCATCTTAGAATCCTTAACGATAGCTTCAATAATTCTGCTCTCAGTTTCTCTAGCTGCTTCGCTTTCTTTTGCTTCAGTTAGTTTCTTTCTGATATCTTCTTTGTACTCGTCAAGTGTATCGAACTCTGAAACTTCCTGAGCAAACTCGTCATCTATTTCTGGATATTCCTTGATTTTGATTTCTTTAATTTTAACTTTGAATAGTGCTGGCTTGCCTTGGAGTTCTTCAGCTTGATACTGTTCTGGGAAAGTAACATTTACATCCACTTCATCTCCCACTTTCTTGCCAACTAACTGGTCTTCAAATGTATCGATAAATGAGTGTGAACCGATAACTAGTGGGTAATCTTCACCCTTGCCACCTTCAAATGGCTTGTCATCTACAAAACCTTCAAAATCGATAATGACCTGATCGCCTTCTTCAATCTCTTTATCATCAGCAGCTACTAATCTAGCATTCTGCTCTCTATCTTGATTTAATCTGTTTTCAATGTCTTCATCAGTTACTTCTGCCTCTACCTTTTCCACTTTAACACCTTTGTATTTGCCTAGTTTAACTTCCGGCTTAAGTGTTACGATAGCTTCAAACTCCATAGGATTACCTTTGGCAATCTTTGTAACCTGGATTTCAGGTCTAGCTACGATTTCAAGCCCAGATTCCTTTGCAGCTTCTGCGTAAGCTTCCGGTATTACTGCGTTTGCAGCATCATCGTAGAACACGCCCACACCGTAAACTTTTTCAATCATTTCGCGTGGAACTTTACCCTTTCTAAATCCATCTACCTTGAATTTGTCTTTATTCTTTTCATATGCCTCGTTTATCGCCTTATCGAAGTCCTCCGCAGGTACTTCAATAATTAACTTAGCTTCATTATCCTTTGTTTTTTCTACTTTAAAACTCATCTTAAAATTCCTCCTTATATCTAACAAGTTTTACTTGAATTATACATTTTTTATAAGCTTTTTTATCAAGTCGCGCAGACAATTATTATATCATGAAAGCCCTATAATGTCACTTAAATTGGATGGCATTTGCAACCTCATCTGCTGCGTTTTCATCTAGCAAATAGTTAATTATTTCTAGTCCTTCTTCTAGGGCTACTCCCAAGCCTTTTCCTGTAATGAAATTAGCATCTCTAACTACTTTGCCTCCGTATTCTTTGCAGTCCATCTGCTCTTCAAAAGATGGATAACTAGTAGCCTTAACGTCCTTCAAAAGGCCCAAATCGCTCAATATACTTGGCGCGGCACAAATTGCTGCCAAAAGTTTTCCTTGCTCGTTATATTTTTTGATTTCTTCAATCAATTTATCACAAGCAGCTAGATTTGGTGTGCCCGGAATTCCACCAGGTAGGAAAATACAATCTCCCTCGTCAAAGTTAATCTCATCTATAGTGGCATCGGCCATAATCTTTATTCCATGAGACCCTTCCACCAATAAATCATCTTTGATTGAAACCATAACTACGTCTAACTTCTTAGTTCTGCGTAGTAGGTCAATTACCATCAAAGCCTCTACTTCTTCCAAACCATCTGCTAAAAATGCATATACTTTTTTCATTTCTTTAATTCACTGTGTTTTCCACAGCTTTCCCTTTCTTTTTAGTCCATTTGCTCTATATTTTACCACAACGATTAATAATTTATCAGTTATATGTGATAGTTTTATTGCAATAATGTAAAATAAATATTAAGATTAAGTAAATTGTTAACATTTAGGAGTTATTATGAATAACATTGAAATTGAGAGAAAATTTACAATAAAATCTTTGCCAAAGAATTTAGGTCAGTACAAGTCTTGTACTATCGAGCAGGCGTACGTTTGTACAGCGCCTGTTATCCGCGTTCGAAAGCAGGACGATGATTATATTCTGACCTACAAAGGTGGCGGTATGATGGCTCGTGCGGAGTATAATCTTCCCCTCGGCAAAGAAGGTTACGAACATATGTTAAAAAAGGCCGATGGAAATATAATCACTAAGACTAGATACTTTATTCCATTAGATAATGCATTAACTGCTGAATTGGATGTGTTCGAGGGAATGTTTGAAGGATTAGTCTTTGTGGAAGTGGAATTTAAGTCTGTGGATGAAGCCAACGCTTTTGTCCCACCAGAATGGTTTGACGAAGATGTCACTAACGATAGACGCTATCACAATAGTTATTTGTCTAAGCTAGAAAAGTTCGATATAAATAATTTTTAATATTTGGTGCGCTTAAAATTAAGCGCACTTTTTATTTGTCCTGTGGAATAAATTTAAATATTGAATATCTCTGTGGAGACATACTCATAAAAAACCCTTTTCTAAAATATGATATTCCTCTTCTTTGTAGATGCCATCCTTCTCTATTATCCAAATAGTTTCCAAGTAATTGGTCTACATAGAAATATATGTTTGTTTCTTGTTTTAGTTCTTTTTCTAATTTCTGCAAATACTCTTTGAAGAGTTCAGTCTCAAAAGGCCTCGCCAAAAAGATATCTGTGTATTCTCCCATATCTATCTTAAATGCATCACCACATATAATCGCGACATTATCGTAAGGCTCAGACCAAGTTTTAGCTATATCAGCCACTTCTTCATTTAGTTCAATTCCAACCAACTTGCATTTTGCTTTTTTATTCAAAAGGGCTGCTATTACTCTCCCTTTGCCGCAGCCTACATCTACAAACTTAGAATGCACATCTAAACTATCAATATCTACCATATCCTCCACCACTTTATATGGTGTGGCTGCGGACCCCGTAGCTCCATGACTATCTCTAAATTTAGATGGGACATACTTTCTCAAGGACATTTTACAAACTCGCTTATCTCTCAACACATCACGAAAAGACACTGGTTTCATCAGAATTACTGCCAGTATTTTCATCAGTTTGCTTTTATACATCTTCTTTTTGTAAAATGAATCCTTAAGTCTACCCATATGTCCTCTTCTAATCTACTTCATTATACCAAAAAACCACCTACTTTAGTAGATGGTCTTAAGATGCAGGTGACAGGAGTTGAACCTGCACGTCGAAGGGACACTAGAACCTAAATCTAGCGCGTCTGCCAATTCCGCCACACCTGCGCATTACAAAGGTGTATTATG
Organism: uncultured Eubacterium sp.; assembly: GCA_905235555.1. Classification (GTDB taxonomy): domain Bacteria; phylum Bacillota; class Clostridia; order Lachnospirales; family Lachnospiraceae; genus Eubacterium_G. The sequence continues at coordinate 151 of CAJOMD010000028.1, read as the reverse complement.
TGATACACCCAAATGAGCCACGGGAGAATCGAACTCCCGACAACTTGATTAAAAGTCAAGTGCTCTACCGACTGAGCTAGTGGCCCATATACAATATTAAGTTTTCTAGCTGGGCTAGTAGGATTCGAACCTACGAATGACGGCGTCAAAG
>CAJOMD010000027.1 GCA_905235555.1 uncultured Eubacterium sp. | reverse complement strand
GTTTTCTTTTTCCAAAGTAAAAGTCTTGCACTTATCCTTCACAAAAAGTCTTCTCACTTCATAAGCCCTATCTAACTCGGAAACTAATCCACTCTTATATTTTTCATCAAATGTATAAACATATGAAAAATCTAAAACATCATCATCGTAATGTTTGCGCTCAGGCATACGTCTAATGCGGCCTACCGTTTGTATGGTAAATTGCTCGCTCATATTTTCACGAAGTTTAACTAAAATCTTCGCCCTTGGGCAGTCCCATCCTGTGGAGATAGCTTGCTTCATAAGAAGAAACACCGGCATCCCATCATTATCCGTAAGGTTTTCTGGCAAATCCTTATGCTGTCCACTCATCCATTTAGACACCATACCATTATCATAAGTGTATCCCATTTCTTCCAGCTTTCTCTCTACTGCTTCCACATACTCGTCTTTGGCATTAGGAAACTGTACAAGAATAAGTGGTCTTATGTTTTTATTAAGTTCCTTATACTTATCCTGCATTTCTTTTCTCTTTGTATCCGCCAGCGGCAAAAGAGTCAAATAGTCTTCCTCCACCTTTTCATTATCTTCTATTCCAGGATTTACGTATATAGCCCTAGTTATCAGACCTTCGTTTATAACATCTTGCTCGTCTATTTCAAAATACTCTGTACTAGGTTTTTTAACCGCCGTAGCACTCACTCTGATAATATGATCAGCGTTAAAATAAGAAATGATATCGTCTGCTTTCTTCGTGTTATTGCTATGTTCCTCATCTATAATTAGGACAAATTTAGTTCCACTGTTTTTTGCTTCATCTATTCTGTTATAAAGATTTTTCTTTTCCCCATCTGTGATGGCGCGATTCCCCTTTTTAGTAATAAGCTCCCAATTTATAAATGTAGTACTGCCAGCTTCAAAGCCATTGTTTAGGGCATCAAACAAGTCTCCTGACTTTAAACTGGGTGCTATGTTAATCATACTCTCGTAACTTTGCATCTCAAGATCGCCTTTCCCCGGACAAAGCCATACAAAAGCATAGTCTTCTGATACGCTGTTTAAAAACTTATCAATGAAACCTATTAGCATAACTGTTTTACCAGAGCCAGTAGGCGCCTTCATAATGATAGTATTTTTACTGCTTGGAGACCAAGTATAATTAAAGAGTTTGTCCACAGCTTCGTTTTGAAAATCAAATAGATTTACTTTAATCATTTTGTATCATCCTTTTTAATAATAAATATTGATTTTTATATAAATAGTGCTATTTTAAAGATACAAAAAGGCGACACCGATAGTTGGTTAGCCCTTGTAAGTTGTTACTACTATAATTATTTTGCAACAATATATTTATATGATTGCCTTATAAATATAATGTTGTTTTTTATTATTCTTTTAATTCTTTTTCATAAAAACAATCTGGAATGATAAATGTGTCATGTTTTTTGAATTTGTTTTTTTGTTTTGTTGTAAGGAGCACATCATTGGAAATATATATTCCCCTTAGGTTTTCCATACTTTCTATTTTCTTCTCCAACTCATCTGCCTCATCATCAGTAAGCACCAAGCAGTAATCTGAATGGTCTATATCCACTCCATGCTCTAGCTGAATCATCTCTTTAACATGTTCATTCAGCTCTTCTTCCAAGTATTCTTCATCTTTTGAAACAAAATCAGTTTTATAATATTTAAGATTGGCAGGAATTCCTTCTGAATACTCAGATCCATCCTTGCGCTTTCCAGTAATTACTGTTTTTATTCTTTGGTATGTAATGTCTTCACAAATATTATTCTCATTATTGGTGCAAAGGATAAATTTCCTATTTCCGCCATCTTCTTTATTTAATTCTAGGACTGCTTGAGCAGTAGTTCCTGAGCCTGCGAAGAAATCTAACACTGTTATATGCTCATCACACAATTTCATTAATTGGTATATTAAAAATGATGGTTTGGGAAATCCAAATTCTTCCAAACCTATTTTTGTGATTTCCTTTTTTGCATTATCATTAGAAAACTCGTTTTCTGTTATCGCTAATGAAGACAATTTTGTCTCTCTACTCTTTTCTACTATTGAATAGGGTTGACTATTGGATATGGTTGCTCTAGCATAAGTTTTCGTATAAATTCTATCTCTGTTTTTACCCTTCTTTATTTCAACAAATCCATTTTCTAGACCAAATTCAAATTTGGCTTTACTCCATCTCCAAACCCAATCTTTTTGTTTATGATTCCCTTTATGTCTTTCATCATGCAAACCTTTATCTCCACCAGGGTAAAACGTCTCACCATCTATTTCTAAAGGAAAATCCATTTTGGGATTGTACCACAGAGAATCATAATCTAAGGTTTGATTTAGTTTATATCCGCCCCTCTGATTATAGTGCTCGTCTTTATTAGGGTAGCTTTTCTCGTCAGACTTTATTCCTTTTAATTCGATTCCTTCTGCCTTCTTTGCATAAATTAACACATAGTCGTGATTCTTTGCTATACCACTAGAATGGTCTTTTCCTGATTTTTTCGTCACTCTTGGTAGTGTTGCAATAAAATTCTGTTCACCAAAAATATCATCAAATAGCAATTTCAGATTTGCTTGTTCATTATCATCTATGCTGGCAAAAACTACTCCGTTATCATTCAATAATTGATATGCCATACGTAATCTTTCATTCAAAAACGACAGCCACTTACTATGCCTATATGAATCATCGTCCCCCACATAAGTATCATCATAAACAAAATCCTTATTCCCCGTATTATATGGAGGATCTATATAAATCACATCAATCTTACCTTTATGAGTCTTCTCCAAAAGTTTTAAACTGTGAAGATTATCACCCTCTAGTAAAAAGTTAAACTCTTCATCTTCAGCTTCTTTTATTTCTTTGTCTTTGGCTTCACAAAAAACAGGTATGTTATCTTTTAACATCCTGTCCACTTCTTCTTCGTGCTCTTCCCACACTAGTCCGTATTTTTTATTGTTCAATTCTTTTTCTATTTCATTAATAGCCTTTAGTACTTTTTCATCGTCTTTGTTCTTTTCTCTTAGGTCATTTAAAAAGCCTAACAATTTTTCACGTTTTTTGGCTGATAAATTTGTACTCTCCACCCTCTTTTACCTCATATATTATATTCATTGCGTCATTTTTTTAATTATATCGTATTGATTGCGATATAACAAGAATAATGTCACACTGAATGCAATACATTCCACTAATATATAAGATATATTAATACATAATATAAATACTTCGAGGTGAATTATGAATAAAACTGAGTTTGCAAATAGACTGAATGAGCTCATGGAGATCAATAATAGAACTGCCAGAGATATTAGTTTAAATATTGGACAGAATTCTGGGTATGTAAACAGTATTCTTAATGAGAGGGCTTATCCTTCTATGGAGGTTTTCTTCAAGATTTGTGATGAACTTAATATTACTCCTGTTGATTTTTTCGATACAGATATGCGATATCCGGATATGATTAATAGGATAATTCCTTATATTAAAAAACTTGATAAGGAGCAACTAGAAAATGTAGCACTGCTTATTGAGACTATTGCTAAGAATAATAATTAGTATTGCAAATATACTACTATTGTGCTATTTTATAACTAGAAAAGGTGCTACCGTAGCGGTTAGCCCTTAGAGTTAATCTAAAAATTAATCGCCGGGCTACAGGCGATTAATTTTTTACATTCTTAATGATTACTAGAATGGTTAATACTAACATTAACAATTCGAAGTCAGTCATAAGCACCACCTCCTTTCTGTAAGTAAAACTTACGAAAGAAGGACTAACCGCCACCGTTCGTGCAGCACCTCAAGACTTATTATATACTTGCATTTTTTTAATGCAATAAAAATACCTAATGTCACATAAATACCTTATTTTATTAGGTAAATACGTGACATTTAAAAAAATCAGCACAGATGTGCTGATTTTTTTATACGTTTAAGTTTTGTAAAAACTCTACTATTCTCCTCTTGGATTTTTTTATTTTCAGTATCATATACACCGTAATAAACACTGCAATTACAAATGCCACTAAAGCTATTATTGTATTCTTCTGCTGATTCTGTATTACTGAATAAGTAAGTCTTGCAATAATTAGCGCATAAAGAATAACTGCTATCACATAAAGGTATATTCCATAAGTAACTTTGCCAACCAAAGAAGTCTTTCCATCTTTCTCTTCTACAGTTCCCTTGAATCCAATAGGATAAAACTTTTTACCCTTCTCGTGTTCTAGGTTAAATGCTAAAGAATAATCATCATTATCCTTAGTTACAATAAATCCTTCTTTTTCGCCCTGTCTTGTAATAGCATTTTTGAATTTATCTTTGTCGTTGTTATATTCAAAACTTAACATAGTTTCTCCTTGCAAAAAGATGAAGTCCGAAGACTTCATCTTATAATTATCCTCTACTTGCCTTAAACATCAAGTCTTCCCATCTTCTATCTACTTCTCTCTGATACTCTTCTAATAAGTGCTCGTTCTCTGGAGTAAATAGATGTTTAAATCTTCCCTGTGTACGTAGGAATTCCTCAATAGGAAGTCTATTCTTTGGTTCGTAACTTACAATCCACTTGCCATCTACCACTTCGTATAGTGGCCAGTAATTTGTCTCTACCGCCAAACGACAAATCTCCATAATATCATCTGTCTGATACTTCCAACCTGTTGGACATGGTGCCATTACATTAAGGAATGCTGGTCCCTTTGTATAGATTGCACGTTCAGATTTTGTGTGAAGATCTTTCAAGCCATTAAAGAATGTAGTCTGTGCTACATATGGAATATTATGCGCCACCAAAATATCTGACAAATCTTTTCTGTACTGAGTCTTACCTACTGACTCACTACCTACTGGTGTAGTGGTAGTGTCTGCATACATTGGTGTAGCTGATGAACGCTGTGTACCTGTGTTCATATATGCGCCGTTGTCGTAACAAACATATGTATAGTCTGTTCCACGCTCCATCGCGCCCGACAAAGACTGAATACCAATATCATAAGTACCGCCGTCACCGCCAAAGACTATGAACTTATAATCTTCATCAATCTTTCCTTTGCGCTTCATTGCTTCATATGCACCTACAACACCACTCATAGTTGAGCTGGCATTTTCAAACGCACTATGGATATAGCTATCTTCCCATGCCACATATGGATACTGGAATGATGATACATTAAGACATCCCGTGGCACAGCCGATAACTGCTTTGTCTTCTGGTTTTAGTCCACGAAGGACATTTCTTGCACAGATTGTGGCTCCACAACCTGCACACATTCTGTGACCTGGCGCAAAACGTTCAGGTTTATTCATTGTTTCTCTAAAATTATAACCCATTATTTTGCCTCCTTATCACGTAATCCTATGTAGCGATAAAGTTCTCCTCTATCGCCTGTCTTTGCAATATCTTTAAGTGTCTCATAAACACCCTTAATATCTTCTACCCTTACGTCACGTCCACCGATACCATACATAATATCGATAGCAAGTGCATCACAACCATACTGGTACATAGCCTGCATAGTTTCTGCACCCAAAGGACCACCGTTGGTAGAGAATGCTTCACTTCTATCCATTACAGCCACAGCCTTGCATCCCTTTAGAGCGTTTCCAATCTCTTCTGCTGGGAAAGGTCTAAATGATCTAACTTTAACTAGACCTACTTTATCTCCATTCTCTCTCATCTGGTCTATTGCTTCCTTTGACGTGCCCGCTGCTGAACCGATAATAACTATCGCATATTCAGCATCGTCCATCTTATATTCTTCTATCAAACCATACTTACGGCCTGAAATCTTTTCAAAGTCTTTTGCCACATCCACTATTACTTGCTTTGCGTTTTCCATAGCGTGAGCCTGCGCTTTTCTAGATTCCATATAATAATCAGAAACAGCATAAGGGCCTACGGCAAATTTCTCATCAGGATTTAAAAGATACTCTGAAGGTTCTCTCTCACCCACAAAGTTTTTAACCACATCGTCATCTAACAATTCCATATCGTTTACTGCGTGACTTGTGATAAAACCGTCCTGACAAATCATAATTGGAAGCATAACATCTTTGTGCTCGGCAATATTGAAAGCCATAATCATATTGTCGTAAGCTTCCTGGTTATCTTCAGCATATAGTTGAATCCAGCCTGAGTCTCTTGCTCCCATTGTGTCTGAATGGTCACAGTTAATGTTAAGTGGTCCTGTAAGCGCACGACAAACTGCTGCTAGCCCTACTGGAAGTCTACTAGATGCAGCCACACCTAACACTTCCCACATAAATGCAAGACCTGCAGATGATGTAGCTGTGAGGGCTCTTGCCCCTGCTGCTGATGCACCCATGGCCGCACTCATTGAACTGTGCTCACTTTCTACTGTTATAAACTCTGTATCCACTAATCCATTTGCCACATAGTTTGAGAAGTACTGAGGCACTTCTGTAGATGGTGTGATAGGAAAAGCTGGAAATACATCAGGATTAATTTGGCGAAGCGCTGTAGCCACAGCCTCATTTCCTGACATAAATGCCTTCTTACTCATTAGACTTCACCTCCATCGTTATAGCATTGAATGGACAAGCCTTTACGCAAATGCCACAGCCTTTGCAGTGGTCTAAATCTATAGGTTGTCTCTTGTTTTCTTTTACTGCGATACAACTGTCTGGGCAGACAGGTACGCAAAGCAAACATTGTTTACATTTTTCTTCATCAATCACTGGCGCTACGTTTGTCCAGTCACCCGTATTAAACTCTCTAGTAGTTCCACTACCTACAATAGTGTTTCCACGAGTAACATCTTGCCAAGCAACGTCCTGACCTAATTTTTTCAAATCTGATTTAGCCATTACTTAACCTCCTCAAACGCTTTTTTTAGAGCCTTCATATTGCCGTCCACCACTTCTGGCTTCTTTGCAAATTTATGTTTGAATGATCCTTCCATCTCTTCGAAGAAAGTATTCTCCTCCAAAGCTCCAGTAACTTTAACAATAGCTGCTAGCATAGGTGTATTAGGAAAGTTCTTTCCTAAACATTCCATCGCTATATTTCTAGCATCTATAGTATATACCTTACCTTTGTAGCCATTAAGGTGTGGCATAATCTCTTCTTTATCTTTTGCTGTGTTTATCAAGATGGCGCCATCTTCCTTTAAGCCCTTAGTTACATCCACGCACTCTAGTAATGTCTCATCTACCACCACCACATACTCTGGCTCGTAGATATTTGAATGTACGCGAATTCGAGTGTCGCTTATTCTGTCATATGCAGTGATAGGCGCACCCATTCTCTCTGGTCCGTATTCAGGGAAACCTTGAGCACATTTTCCCACTTTAAAAGCCACTTCGGCTAACAAAAGTGCTGCAGTTTTGGCTCCCTGGCCTCCACGGCCGTGCCATCTAATTTCTAGTGTTTTACTCATTTAAAAATCCCTCTTTTTTATAATATCTGATTTCAGAGTCAAAGAACATTATAGCAAAAAACACGATAAAAAGGAAGATGTTGCCCACCTAATATACACTAAAAAAGAGCTCTAGTAATGAGCCCTTTCTCCACCTATATACTTATTCTCCACCTATATACTTAGGTCTGGTGTACGCCGCTAAAACTATGGCTTCACCTATCTTTTTATTCTCTAGTTTGATAGGAACTGCCACTTCTTTTAAATGCATTCCCACTAGCACTCCACCTATATCTATTCCTGCATCTGCTTTTATATGTTCAAGTGCCACAGGCTCCCCAAATGTCTCATATGCCTTTGTCGAGAACGATCCACCTGCCTTTGGTTTAGGAACCACACTCACTTTTTCTTGCAAGATAACTGCTCCTAGCGGATGATTCTTAACTTCTGCTTCATCCACTATAATAGCTCTGTTTAAATGCTCACAGCACTGTGTCGCTAAGATGATTCCTTTGCCTCGGGCTTCTTCGTATACAGCGTCAAAGATTTCGGCTGCTGTGTCCACATTGGAATCAGTACCTATAAGGCTTCCACCCACTGCACTGCTAGAACACCCAACTACTAGAATCTGTCCTTTAGACAAATTCCCTTTTTCTATTACTTCTTTGGCTACAGCCTTTGCTTCTTCTCTAATACTCATGTCTTTCTCCTACACGTATGATTTAATTTTATTTAATACTTTTGCTTTCTCCAATATTTCCACAGCCACTACGCCTATCACTACACTAGCTACACCTTGGATTAAGTTTCCATACACTCCAGCCAAAGCGCCCCAGCCTAGTCCTAGGAATACCCCCTCATAAACTAGGTATCCTAGCACCATAATAACTTCCGCCACAAAAGCGCCTAACACATATCCACTCTTCTTAAATCCCTTAGAGTTTAGTGCGACAAAGATTAGTGATGCCACTACTGCCATTAAGAACTTAATTACTACTGTGCCCGGCACATAGGCTGGCCCTATCATTAGATCGACTAATCCTGCGCCTATACCTGCTGCTAGTCCAGCGTACATTCCACCCAAACACCAAGCAGCTAACAAAATGGCTGCATCTCCTATATTTATATATCCACCTGTTGCTGGAATTGTAATGTGAATAACGTATGTTCCCACAAATACAATAGCCGCAAATACAGATGTTAAGACTATTTTTGTAAGTTTAGTATTCATAATACATTACCTCCTAACAGTTTTTTGCATTGGAGATATTGTATCAAATTTTGGTATTATTGATATATTCAGTTTTTATCTTTTTAATATAACCAGATTTAATGACAATAAAAAAAGACCTAAACTTTACGTCTAGGCCTTTTGCTATATTAGTTTTTTGCATCTGGGTCTGATACCATTACAAATTTACCCTTATCTGATATCTTTCTAGCTAGATATACAAAAGGTGTATCCGCCAAAGATGTAACCACAAAGATTATATAGCCCACAAATATGAAGCTCATCAATTCTCCTGTGCTTACAGTCCCGTAGAATGCAAATGCGTTAAACAATACTGTGTTTATAAATTGTGATACTAATGTTGATGCATTATTTCTGAACCACAAATACTTTCTATGATTTCCAAACATCTTGTCAGTAAGTTTCCACCACTTGTGATATAGGAATACATCCAAGTACTGTACGATAATATAAACAAGCAAACTTGCAATCATAATACGTGGCACTTGATCAAATACTCCATGCATATGCGGCATTACAGTATCAATCTTTGATGGTGTATACAGTAGCCACCACTGTGCAAAGATTACAAAAGTAATATTTGTAATAATACCGATTGTTACAGCTTTTCTTGCTTCTCTAGCACCGTACACCTCACTGATGATATCTGTACAGAGGAATGTGGCTGCAAACAATACATTTCCTAGTGTCATATCAAGGCCAAATGCTTGAATAAAAATCAAAACCTCAATATTTGCTGCAATAGTGGCAATTGCCGTGAACACATATAGTCCACTTTTTGCAAAGAGCTTATAAAAAGCTAACTCTGCGCCAAAGATCAAAAAAATTGATCCGATTAGTAACAATTCGTTCATTATTCTGCCTCTTCTGTCTTAGTTTCTTCTGTAGGTACTTCCACAGCTTCTTGAACTGTTGCTGCTATAGTCTCGTCAGTATTAAGTTTTACTCTGTTGTAAATCTTCATACCAGTACCAGCTGGAATCAACTTACCAATAAGTACATTTTCTTTGATTCCGTTAAGTGGGTCGATTCTACCTTTGATAGCAGCTTCTGTAAGATTCTTTGTAGTCTCTTGGAATGAAGCTGCTGCTAAGAATGAATCTGTAGCAAGCGAAGCCTTTGTGATACCAAGAAGTACTTGCTTACCGGTAGCAGGTTTCTTTCCTTCAGCCTCAAGCTGTTCATTAACTTCATTAAATTCAATAGTTCCTACATTTGTGCCTGGTACAAAGTTTGAATCGCCTGCATCTTCCACAGTAATCTTTTTAAGCATCTGACGTACGATAATCTCTAAGTGCTTGTCGTTGATTCCTACACCTTGTGAATTATATACGTTAATTACTTCTGATAAGATATAATCTTGCACTGCTCTTACATCTTTGATTGCAAGAATATCGTGAGGATTAATGTTACCTTCTGTCAACTTATCTCCGGCATTCAAGTTCTTTCTTGTTAAATCATCGATAAGTCTCATTCCAAATGGAATTAGGTAAGTCTTGCTCTCACCAGTTTCTTTATTTGTAACTTCTACTTCTGTCTTGTTACCATCTTTGTGAACTTTTGCTTTACCGCCAATTTCAGTTACGATAGCAACACCCTTAGGCTTTCTAGCCTCGAACAACTCTTCCACACGAGGAAGACCGTTTGTGATATCATCACCGGCAATACCACCAGAGTGGAACGTTCTCATTGTAAGCTGTGTACCTGGCTCACCGATAGATTGAGCAGCTATAATACCAACTGCCTCACCTACTTGAACTGTCTTTCCAGTAGCAAGGTTTGTACCGTAACATTTAGCACAAACTCCAAGATGTGATTTACATGTTAGAACTGTTCTAATCTTAATTGATTTATAACCAGCTTCAATCAACTTCTTAGCTCTCTCTGGGTAAATAACGTGATTTTTCTTAACAATCATATTACCCTTCTTGTCCTTGTATGTCTCAGCTGCAGTTCTACCTGTAATTCTCTCTTCTAGAGATTCTATTTCTTTACCCTTTCTTACCAAAGGTTCAACTTCGATATATGGGAGTTCATCTTTGTCTTCACAACAATCTACTTCTCTAATAATTAGACCCTGTGAAACGTCAACCAAACGACGTGTCAAATATCCTGAATCGGCTGTTCTAAGAGCTGTATCTGAAAGACCTTTTCTAGCACCGTGTGCAGAAATAAAGTATTCCAAAACATCTAGACCTTCACGGAAACTTGACTTAATTGGAAGTTCAATATCTTTACCTGTAGTATCTGACATCAAGCCACGCATACCAGCTAACTGTGCAATCTGATCATCAGAACCTCTGGCTCCTGACTTCCACATAATTCTTAGGTTATTATATCTATCAAGACCTTTTAACAAGTCTGTCTTAACAGTCTTGTTTGTAGCATTCCAGACATCGATAACAGCTTTGTAACGCTCTTCGTTTGTCATCAAGCCACGCTCGTACATAGTCTGGGCTCTCTCTACTTGTGCATCTGCCTCAGCCAATTTTTCTTTCTTGGAAGCAGGAATAGTCATATCGGCCACAGATACTGTTAGAGCAGCGATAGTTGAATACTTATAACCAAGAGCTTTAATCTTATCTAATACTTCTGCGGCCTTAGTAGCACCGTGAATATCGATAATCTTCTTAATCATTGGTCCTAAAGGTTTCTTCTCTAAACGATGTTCAATCTCGTATCTTAGATAATCAGCATCAGTCTTTCTCTCAATCATTCCGATATCCTGTGGGATAGCTTCGTTGAAGATGATACGACCAACTGTAGTCTTAACCATACCTGTGATTTCTTTGCCTTTGCCGTTAAGGACTGTTCTTCTAACGTTAATCTTTTCGTGAAGAGTGATTTCCTTATTGTCGTAAGCAAGGATAGCCTGGTTTGGACTACTAAATGATTTTCCAAATACGTCCTCTGGAGTACAAATGATTTCCTGTATTTCTTCTTCATTTTCACTCATTACGTGAACATAGTTGAACTTAATCAAATCTGTTGCCTTGATTTTCTTCTTATCAAGATCAGCTCTGATTTCTTCTTCTGAATTATATATCTTAGCATTCTTTGGAAGTTCTTTTTCTCTCTCAGTTCCTGTGTAGTCTACTGGTTTTGACATAGTCAAATAGTAGATACCCAAAACCATATCCTGTGATGGAACTGCCACTGGCTCACCATCTGAAGGTTTTAGTAGGTTGTTTGGAGAAAGTAGCAAGAATCTACATTCTGCCTGAGCTTCCTCTGACAATGGAAGGTGAACAGCCATTTGGTCACCGTCAAAGTCCGCGTTAAATGCAGCACATACTAATGGGTGAAGTCTAATAGCTTTACCTTCTACTAGGATAGGCTCAAATGCCTGAATACCAAGTCTGTGAAGTGTAGGGGCACGGTTAAGCATAACTGGATGCTCTTTGATAACCTCTTCTAATATATCCCATACATCATTCTCTAGTCTCTCGACCATCTTCTTAGCACTCTTAACATTGTGTGCCTTTTCTTGTTTAACTAACTCTTTCATTACGAAAGGTTTAAATAGTTCGATAGCCATTTCTTTTGGTAGACCACACTGATAAATCTTTAGTTCTGGTCCTACCACGATAACTGAACGTCCTGAGTAGTCAACACGCTTACCCAATAAGTTTTGACGGAAACGTCCTTGCTTACCTTTAAGCATATCTGATAGTGATTTGAGCGCTCTGTTACCAGGGCCAGTCACTGCTCTACCACGTCTACCGTTATCGATTAAAGCATCAACAGCTTCCTGTAGCATTCTCTTCTCGTTACGAACGATAATCTCAGGCGCCATTTGATCAAGTAGTTTGTTCAAACGATTGTTTCTGTTGATAATTCTTCTATATAAGTCATTCAAATCAGATGTAGCAAATCTACCACCATCTAACTGAACCATAGGTCTAAGTTCTGGTGGGATAACTGGAACTACATCCATTACCATCCACTCAGGCTTATTTTCTGAAGTTCTGAAAGCTTCAAACACATCAAGTCTCTTAAGAAGTTTTGTCTTCTTCTGGCCTGTAGCATTCTCTAGTTCTTCTTTAAGATTTTCTAATTCTTCATCAATATCGATTGCCTCAAGAATCTGCTTGATAGCTTCAGCACCCATGCCTACTGTAAACTCACTGCCATATTCTTCTCTGGCTTCTCTGTATTCTCTCTCAGTTAAAACTTGCTTATAATCTAGTGGAGTATCCTTTGGATCCAACACAATGTATGAAGCAAAGTATAGTACCTTCTCTAGTACTCTTGGTGACATATCAAGTACAAGTCCCATTCTTGATGGAACACCCTTGAAGTACCAAATGTGTGAAACTGGTGTAGCAAGTTCAATACTACCCATGCGCTCACGACGAACACTTGAACGAGTAACTTCAACGCCGCATCGGTCACAAATCATGCCTTTGAAACGTTGTTTCTTATACTTACCACAGTGACACTCCCAGTCTTTGCTAGGTCCAAATATCTTCTCACAGAATAATCCGTCTTTTTCTGGTTTAAGAGTTCTATAGTTAATAGTCTCAGGTTTTGTAACCTCACCTCTTGACCACTCACGAATCTTCTCAGGAGAAGCTAGACCGATTTTTACTTTATCAAAAATGATTTGTTCTTTTGCTTTGTTATCTGCCATTTTAATCTCCTCCTTCCTTATTCTGCATCTTCAGCATCCATCACATCAAGGTTCTTATCTACGCCCTTGTCTGCACTGAATCCTGCTTTTTGCATATCACTCATAGTTTCTTTTTTGCCGTAATTTTTATCGCTGTTTAAAATCGAGTTGAAAGATGTATCGCCGTAATCTTGGTTCTCTCTAATCTCAACTTCTTTGTCGTTCTCGTCTAATACCTTAACATCAAGTGATAATGACTGAAGTTCCTTGATAAGTACCTTGAACGATTCAGGGATACCTGCCTGTGGAATACTTCTACCATTGATGATAGCTTCATATGTCTTAACACGACCAACCACATCATCAGACTTAACTGTAAGGATTTCTTGAAGTGTGTAAGATGCACCGTAAGCTTCCAAAGCCCAAACCTCCATCTCACCAAATCTCTGTCCACCGAATTGAGCTTTACCACCAAGTGGCTGCTGAGTAACAAGTGAGTAAGGACCTGTGGAACGAGCATGAATCTTATCGTCTACTAAGTGGTGTAGTTTCAAGTAGTGCATGAAACCGATTGTTACTGGGTTATCGAAATAATCACCAGTTCTACCATCACGAAGTAGTACCTTACCATCTCTTCTAATAGGAACACCTTTCCACTCATCTCTGTGGTCTTGATTTTCCTCTAAGTATTTCAAAACATCTTTCACTAATACGTCTTTGTATTTAGCTTTGAAGTCTTTGAATTCCATATTCGCATAATCATTAGCAAGTTCTAGAGTATCCATGATGTCATTTTCGTCTGCTCCGTCAAATACTGGAGTAGAAATGTTAAATCCTAGCACCTTTGCAGCAAGTGACAAGTGGATTTCTAGTACCTGTCCAATATTCATACGTGAAGGCACGCCCAATGGGTTAAGTACGATATCAAGTGGACGACCGTTTGGTAAGAATGGCATATCCTCAACAGGAAGCACACGAGAAACTACACCCTTGTTACCGTGACGTCCAGCCATCTTATCACCAACAGAGATTTTTCTCTTCTGAGCAACATAGATGCGAACTGATTCATTCACTCCAGGTGGAAGTTCGTCTCCTGCCTTTCTCTCAAATACCTTTGTATCCACTACGATACCCGACTGACCATGAGGTACTTTAAGAGATGTATCTCTAACCTCTCTAGCCTTCTCGCCAAAGATAGCACGAAGAAGTCTTTCTTCTGGAGTAAGTTCAGTCTCTCCCTTTGGAGTAACTTTACCAACAAGGATATCACCTGCTCTCACTTCAGCACCTATTCTGATGATTCCTCTCTCATCCAAGTTCTTTCTAGCTTCTTCACCCACACCAGCTACATCATTTGTGATTTCTTCTGGTCCAAGTTTTGTATCTCTAGCTTCAGTTTCGTATTCTTCTATATGAATAGATGTATAAACATCATCTTGAACTAATCTTTCACTAAGAAGTACAGCATCCTCGTAGTTATAGCCTTCCCAAGTCATGAAACCGATTAGTGGGTTCTTACCTAGAGCAATCTCACCGTTTGATGTAGATGCACCATCGGCTATCACTTCACCTGCTTCCACCTTGTCGCCAATTGAAACGATTGGTCTCTGGTTATAGCAGTTTGACTGGTTACTTCTAGCAAACTTAATTAGTTTGTATGTTTGTTCTTCTTTGTTATCACTATTCTTAATAGTGATTTCTTCTGATGAAGATCTTATTACTTCACCAGGATGTTCTGCCACTACGCACACACCTGAGTCCACAGCAGCCTTCGCTTCCATACCTGTACCGATTACTGGAGCTTCAGTAGTCATTAGAGGTACTGCCTGACGCTGCATGTTTGATCCCATTAGCGCACGGTTAGCATCGTCGTTCTGTAAGAAAGGAATCATTGATGTGGCAATTGAGAATACCATCTTAGGTGACACATCCATCAAATCAATTCTTGATTTAGGGAACTGTGAAATTTCCTCTCTGTAACGACCTGATACGTTATTGTTAACGAAGTGTCCTTTGGCGTCCAAAGGTTCGTTCGCCTGTGCTACTGTGTAGTTATCTTCCTCGTCTGCCGCAAGGTAAACAACTTCGTCTGTAACTACAGGATTGTTCTTATTCTTTTTATCTACTACTCTATATGGAGCCTCAACAAAACCGTACTCATTTAGTCTAGCGTATGTAGCAAATGAGTTGATTAGACCGATGTTTGGTCCTTCAGGTGTCTCAATAGGACACATTCTTCCATAGTGAGTATAGTGAACGTCACGAACCTCAAATCCGGCACGGTCTCTTGAAAGACCACCAGGACCTAGGGCTGATAGACGTCTCTTGTGTGTAAGCTCACCAAGTGGGTTGTTTTGGTCCATGAACTGTGACAACTGTGAACTTCCGAAGAATTCCTTAACAGCAGCTGTTACAGGTTTAATATTAATTAATGTCTGTGGAGATACAGTTTCCAAATCCTGGTTAGTCATTCTTTCTTTAACAACTCTTTCCATTCTTGAGAAACCGATACGATACTGGTTCTGAAGCAGCTCGCCAACCGCACGGATACGTCTGTTTCCTAAGTGGTCGATGTCATCTGTAGTACCAATACCTTTTTCGATATTCATACAATAGTTAATAGATGCAAAAATATCTTCTTTTGTAATGTGTTTTGGCATCAACTTAGCAGTGTTTTTCTTAATAGCTTCCTTAAGGTCAGAAACCTTTTTGTTCTCAGCCATAAGTTCCATCAATGCTGGATAGTAAACATCCTCGTTAATACCATATTCAGAAGCGTCAAACTTCACATAGTTACCGATATCTACAGCCATGTTAGACATAACTTTTTCTGTAGACTTCTCTGGTCCATTCTCGCCCTGAACTTCTATTTCAACTGTAACTGAAGGAACTGCAGCGTTTTGAATCTTGATAGCAAGTTCTTCATCCACAGTCTTTCCTTTTCTAGCAATAATCTCGCCAGTATTCTGATCTACTACTGACTCCGCCAAAGTAAATCCTACAATACGATTCTTGTAAGCAAGCTTCTTATTGTATTTATATCTACCAACTCTGGCTAAATCGTATCTGTGATCGTCAAAGAACATATTTCCAATAATGTTCTCAGCACTTTCCTTACTGAAAGGCTCACCTGGACGAATCTTCGCATAAACTTCCCTTAGACCACTCTCGTAATCCTCAGTGTTATCCTTTTCTAATGTAGCTTTGATCTTTGCCTCATCGCCAAACATCTCTAGGATTTCTTCATTAGTAGAAACACCTAGTGCTCTAACAAGTGTAGTTACAGGAACTTTTCTAGCTCTATCTACACGCACATTGAAGATGTCGTTAGAATCTGTTTCATATTCTAACCACGCACCTCTAATAGGTATAATCTGTGATGAGTAAAGTTCTTTACCAATCTTATCGTTTTCTACGTCAAAGTAGATACCTGGTGATCTAACTAGCTGAGAAACTATTACACGCTCAGCACCATTGATTACGAAGGTACCTGTCTTTGTCATGAGTGGTAAGTCACCCATAAAAATTGTGTGTTCAGTGATTTCACCTGTTTCCTTATTATGAAGGCGCACTTTAACACGAAGTGGAGCTGAGTAAGTAGCATCTCTTTCTTTACACTCTTCAATAGAGTACTTCTTCTCATCTTCACACACTTCAAAGTCAATAAACTCTAAGCTCAAGTTTTGATCATGACTCTCAATTGGAGATACACTATCTAAAACTTCCCTTAGGCCTTCAGTGCAGAACCAGTCATATGAATCTCTCTGAACTTCAATCAAATTAGGAATGTCTAGCACATCTTTTTGTCTAGAATAGCTCATTCTCATTCCTTTTCCTGCTTTCACAGGACGAATTCTGTTCTTCTCCATTGACATTTCTCCTTTAAAGTTAATTAAATAAAGTTTCTGCTATTTATACTTAATTTTATTAGTTTTTTTGCTCGGAATCCCTTTAAAATAGGGGTTTTTGGGCGCAAAAAATAAAGACCGCATAAACAGCGACTTTCATTATAACAAAAAAGCCTTGCGTTTGCAAGACTTTTTTTCTTTCTTTTATATTAGTTTTAACTGTCATACTCGTAATAATATAATCTGTTATCATCTACATCGTACACTGCAATTATAAAGTTTCTTGGAACCGGATCCATTCTCCTTTCTTTTTCTTTTTCTTTATCATTTTCAAACCATTCAGTATCCTTGAAATAGTAATAAGCATTATTCATTTTAGGCACAATTCTTTTTTCTTTATCATCCGTTACATATGGTTCTTCTTCCATTTCTTCTTCAAATGGTTCTACGTTTGGTCCCTTCTCTATTCTGTATTTACCTCCGTACAATAATAATCTCTCTAATTTTGTGGGTTTATGACTCCAATCCTTTCTGTTCTTAACTTGTTTTTCGAATTTTTTGTTTATGTTTTTAATGATTGTATAAGCAGTACCATCTCCCAGAAAACTTTCTTCTTTTTCTTTATTCTTTTCTACTTTCGCATTATTTAGTTTCACCCCTAGTTGATTTTCCACATAACTAATAGGGTTATCATTAACACAAGCCGTCATCAATATTGACATCAATAATAGTAAGATAATTTTTTTCATATTTTTCAGTCTCCCTTTGTTGTTCATCTAATACTATTTAGTGTTATTTTTTAATCTTAGTCTTTCCATCTTCTATCTTATCTCCCACCGATGCTGTAACTTCATACACGCCCGGCAAATTTTCCAAATCCATAGCCTGTGCCTTCTTCGTATAGTCAGGCACCTCGTCTGCCTCGCTTTGACTATTATTATAACATATTATGATTAAAAATATCATAAACTTTACTTTTTAATTTCTAATTCTTTATGAAAGTATCTAAGTGTAGTGTATTTGTACTTTGCCGCATCTCTTCCTTGTAACTCGCCATTTATATATCTATAATAATTTGACAGATATTTTTTAAACTTTGAAATGATAAAATAATACCTATTTTCTAATTCCATAAATTCTTTATTATCAATAAATGCCCTATCACCAATATATTTTTCATCATTTACTACTACCGCTTTAGAAAAATCTAATCCCGTCATGTAATTTGTTTTTCTTCCACTACATTTGAATTTATAACAAGCGTTATGCTTAATATTCGTTCTAAATGGCAATGCAAATGTATTCATATTAATTTTCACTAATACAACCACATATGGTCTTTCATTCTTTCTCTCTATTTCCGGATATTCTATCTCATTATATTTAGAATAGAATCTTTCAGACAGTCTTCTTAATTGGTATTTCTTTTTCATATTTCCCCCTTTAACAAAAAAAAGACTCTTGTACATTTGTACAAGAGTCTTTCTTCAATTGGGACTTCTTTATAGTGCTACCCTCGCACTTATTCTTCGTTTGGGACTTCTTTATAGTGCTACCCTCGCACTTGTTCTTCGATAAAGTATTCCTCTATCTACTATTATTGTATGAACAAAAATGTGTTTTGTCAACACTACTAACTCTTGTTATTTATCAAATTACATAACCAACATTAACACTATAGCACTTCTTTGAGATTTGTCAATAAAACTCTATGTGACTTTACAAGTTGGCGCAGTTATTCTTAAATGTTTCGCTATAAAGGAAAGACAATAAGTGCTTTGAAACATTCTGCAGTGATGATTTATTTAATTAATCAGTACGAAAAAAGCCATAGGGACAAAAAGTTTTCACCAAAAAACTTTTTGGAACGAACAAGAGCGAGTATTCATCAGAATACTCGCTCTTTTGAGTTCGTGCCCGTAATGGCTTTTTGAGTAATGATTATAATTAAATATCATCTCGAAGCCGTTTCAAAGCACTTATTGTTATTTTGTTTATAGCTATTATTATTTAAGAGTAACTGTAGCGCCCACTTCTTCAATCTGAGTCTTAAGAGCTTCAGCTTCTTCCTTAGGAGCACCTTCCTTAATAACCTTAGGAGCTCCATCAACTAATTCCTTAGCTTCCTTAAGTCCTAGACCTGTAGCATCCTTAACAGCCTTGATAACCTTAACCTTCTGATCACCAACTTCTGTTAGTTCTACATCAAACTCGTCCTTGTCAGCTGCGCCAGCGTCTCCGCCTGCTGCACCACCAGCCATAACAACACCTGCTGCTGCAGATACACCAAACTCTTCTTCACAAGCTTTTACAAGGTCGTTTAATTCTAATACTGATAAACCTTTTATAACTTCAATAATTTCTTCTGTAGTCATTTTAAAATCCTCCAATTAAATTTCTTTTTCTAAATTGATTATTCTGCATCTTCAGCAGGAGCTTCTTCTTCAGCCTCTTCTTCAGCTGGAACTTCCTCTTCAGTTGCTTCCTCGGCTTTTTCTTCTGCTGGAGCCTCTTCTTCTTTGGCTTCCTCTGCAGGAGTTTCTTCAGCCTTTTCCTCTGTAGCTTCTTCCTTTGCATCATCAGCTTTTTCTTCTGTTGCTTCCTCTGCAGGAGCCTCTTCAGTCTTAGCTTCTTCTGCTTCTTCAGCTACCTCTTCGCCGTCTTTTTCTGCAATCTGCTTAATAACACGAGCGAAGTCTGCCATTGGTGACTTAAGTGATCCAAGTAATTTAGCGAGTAACTCGTCTCTTGGTGGAATACTTGCAATAGTACCAATACCAGCTGCATCATAGTAAACACCTTCTACTACACCAGCTTTGATTTCAAGAGCCTCAGCGTCCTTAGCGAACTTAGCTAGAATTCTAGCTGCTGCTGTGGCATCTTCCTTACAAACTGCGATAGCTGTTGGGCCTGCTAGATGCTGTGACAAATCTGCAAACTCTGTATCTTTGAAAGCAAAGTTCATCATGCTGTTCTTGTATACTTTGTATGTAACACCGGCTTCTCTTAAGCTGCGTCGAAGTTCAGTATCTTCAGCAACAGTAAGTCCACGGTAGTCAGCAAGTACCACTGTGGCAGCACCATCGATTAACTCTGAAATCTCATCAATAACAGGTTGCTTTAGTTCTACTTTTGCCATCTTTTGCCTCCTTATAATTATTTTTCGGTTTACACCATATGCTTTGAGGCCTTATATAAGAAAAACCTCTCTATCCAAAGACAGAGAGGTATAAAGTCTAAAAATAAATAGTCTTTACAAAATCCTCGGTAGGCACTATGTTTACGCCTTTTGGGCACCTACTGTCTTCGGCATTTGGTATATAACCATCGTGTGAAAATATATCACACTTGAAATTTATTGTCAACTTGGGTCTGATTATTCAGTCTCTACTTTTTCACCTTTAACCTTTACACCAGGTCCCATAGTTGATGTCAATGTAATTGTCTTAAGGTATGTACCCTTAAGTGATGCTGGCTTAGCTTTGTTGATTGCCTCTAGAAGAGCATTGTAGTTTTGAACTAGTGCTTCTTCTGAGAATGAAGCTTTACCAACAGGTACGTGGATGATATTAGCCTTATCAAGTCTGTACTCAATCTTACCAGCCTTTGCTTCTTCCACTGCTTTTGTGATGTCCATTGTTACTGTACCAGCTTTTGGGTTAGGCATTAAACCTTTTGGTCCAAATACACGACCAAGTTTACCAACAACACCCATCATATCTGGTGTAGCAATTACTACATCATAGTCGAACCAGTTTTCAGATGTAATCTTTGTTACAAGATCCTCTGCACCTACATAATCTGCACCAGCTGCTTCAGCTTCGTCAGCCTTAGGTCCTTTAGCGAATACTAAAACCTTAACGTCTTTACCTGTACCGTTTGGTAATACTACGGCACCACGGATCTGCTGTTCAGCGTGACGTCCATCACAACCAGTTCTGATGTGTAGTTCTACTGTCTCATCAAATTTCGCTTTCGCGCTTTTTTTAACTAAAGATACAGCTTCCTCGATATCGTATTTTTTATCTCTATCGATTTCTTTTGCTGAATCTACGTAATTCTTTCCTCTCATAAATACCTCCTAGTGGTAATAACGGATAAACCTCCCACTTTTTATCAAATATTATTACTTTCTAATTCCCTTAGAACAAAAACTTTCCAAGACAAAGACCAATTAGTCTTCTACCTTGATACCCATGCTACGAGCTGTACCAGCAATCATGCTGCAAGCTGAATCCATATTAGCGGCATTAAGGTCTTTCATCTTTATCTCTGCAATAGATTCTAGGTCTGCTCTAGTAACTGTTGCTACAGTTTCTGTAAGTGAGTTACCTGCACCCTTACCAATCTTAGCTGCCTTCTTTAGAAGAACTGCTGCTGGTGGAGTCTTAGTAATAAAACTGAAACTCTTGTCTTGGTATACAGTGATAACTACAGGAATAATCATTCCTGGTTGATCCTGAGTTCTAGCGTTGAAGTCTTTTGTGAACTGTGCAATGTTAAGTCCATACTGTCCTAACGCTGGTCCTACAGGTGGTGCTGGAGTAGCTTTTCCAGCTTCAATCTGTAATTTGATATAACCTTCTACTTTCTTTGCCATTTTGGCACCTCCTAAAAATTCGTGGTATTATCGGGGGACCCCTCCCACTGCCATACGTGTCTATGTATGACATTCATCTAGTCAAAAAGTGATTATTCACTTCGACATTCCATAATATTTAACGAGAAAAATTTACTATCTCATTTTCTTAACTTCTGCAAACTTAAGTTCCACAGGAGTTTCTCTACCAAACATGTCTACATTAATAGTAACTGTTTGCTTTCCTTCGTCAATTCTCTTAACAACACCTGCTGTGCCGTTCCAAACACCGTCGATAGCAGCCACCATATCGCCAATCTCAAAGTCGGCATTGATTTTCTCTGTCTGCTTGACGCCTAGATTCATCATTTCATCCTCTGAAAGTGGAACCGGTTTACTTCCTGGTCCTACAAAACCTGTAACACCTCTAGTATTTCTAACGATGTACCATGTCTCATCGTTCATTACCATATTTATAAGAACATAACCTGGTAACAATTTCTTTTCAGAAACTTTTGTTTTACCATTCTTAGTTTCCACTACTTCCTGAGTCGGAACTGATACTTCTAATATAGTATCGTGCAATTTTCTATTCTCAATAGACTGCTCGATATTAGCTTTTACTTTGTTTTCATATCCTGAATAGGTATGAACAACGTACCATCTTGCTTCCGCCATTTTATCGCTCCTTTAATCGCTTATTAATTAGCTTTCTTAGTGGTCTTTGTCTTTGTGTCTGCTTTCTTGTTATCAGCTTTCTTAGCCTTGTTAGCTTTCTGCGCTTTAGTTACCGCCTGTGTAACTGCTTGCTGACTAGCTGGCTGTGCCTGCTCTGCTGCGGCTGTAGTGGCATCCTGTGCCATAGCCTTACTAACTATCTGCTTCAAACCTAGCTGACTGTAGAAATCAATAATTGTGATTAATACACCAACAATAATAGTTACCACAATAACAACAACTGTCTGCTTGATAACAGTTTTGCGATTGAGCCATATGATTTTTGAAAATTCAGACTTTAGTCCTGTCCACCAAGTCTTGAATTTGCCTTGTCCTTTATTATCCTTAGCCATGATAAACCTCCAAAAAATAATTACTTAGTCTCTTTGTGTAATGTGTGCTTTTTACAGAACTTGCAATATTTTTTAGTCTCAACTCTGTCTGGATGAGCCTGCTTATCTTTTGTAGTATCATAGTTTCTCTGTTTGCACTCTGTACATTCTAATGTAATCTTTGTTCTCATAAGATCCACCTTCCTATTTTTAAGGGTAAAATCCCTTTATTTATCGAGTTTTTCTTAAGATTATGCGTCAAATAAATACCTATATTTTCAGCACAAAAAAAAGACCTCTCGTCTCTGCCTAAATAATATAACAGAATACGCCCCTCTCGTCAACAGTTATTTACTACATAAAAATAGGTGCTGCAAATATGCAACACCTATTAATTATTCAATCATGCTAATAGGACATTCATAGAATTGCGTATACCAATGAGGTGCTATATCAATTATTCCGCCAAATCCATCTCCTAAACTACTATAACTAGTTCTAGCAAAAGCATAATAAATTGAGTTTACTCTTGCCGTCTTATACACTGTCTTATCTATTCTTTCTACATGTACATATTTCTTTGTTACATGTATAACGACGGGTAGATTATGAATAATCTTATATAGTTTCTCTTTTATATTATCATCAATCTTTGTTTCTACACTTTGACTTAGTTCGCCTTTCCCATCTATATCAAAAGTAACATTTATTGGCTCTTTAACAAACTCAAAGTAATTTGCTATATCCATCATTTCTTTTTTGTATGTAGTAACAATTGGCTTTACTTCTTCCTCAACCCCGTACATATTTTTAAATTTATTTGGATATGCATAATTTGCAAGATTGACTTTATATTTTTCTATAGTTACAATACCACTATCAGATGAGGAGCATTCATATAACCATGAATAATACAATCAAAAAAATAGCGTCATTTTTTATAATCTTTGCGTTATTATTAACTCTTAACACAAACGCTTTCGCAAAAAGAACATACACTGTCACTTTTAGAGCTACTAAAGGGGCTTTCAGTCACAAACACAATTCCAAAAAATTAAAAATAAAAATGAAATATAAGAAAAATGAAAAACGTGGCTATGCACCGAAAATATCCCGTTCAAGTTATGCTTTTAGGGGCTGGTATACAAGAAAAAAAGGTGGTAAGAGATATTCTTATAATACAAGGATTAATAAAAATGTTAAATTATATCCACAATGGCTAAAGAGATACAAAACAAAAACTAAATACTTTAATTATTTTGGACGTACTTTCAAATCAGATGCTGATATAAAAAAAGCATTTCCAGGTTCAAAAAAAATTAAAGATAGCGGCATTTATGGTAAGTATTACCCCTTTAACGCCGAATATAAATCCTCCTCTTTTTTGTGTCTATTTGATTACTATTTCGATGATACAACAGATGAAAAGAACATCACGTATAATTATTATTTAAACAAACTTAAATGCAAAATAAAAAAAATAGTTAACATTAAAAAGAAGAAAAAATACACAACCTTTTTACTTAAACTCACTGGATCAAAACAAACAGATTATCTTTTAAATAAAAAGAGACACATTTTAACTTTTGCATATAAAAAATATAAATATTATGATGAAGAATCAAAAACTACAGAAGAATATTATGTTCTTTGGACAATTAAATTAGACAAGAAAAATCGAGTCAAGCCTTCGTCAAAGGTATCCTTCACAGACAGTGAAGATAACATAGTAAGTTAAAAGATAAAAAGCATAGAAGAATGAAGTGCACCCGAAATGTCAGACAAAAATCCAGAGATTGTGAAAAAAAGTCAAAAAGTCTGTAAATAGACCTTCTATGATAATTGACTAAGGACCATATGCTACCTTTTAGTAGCTAGTCCTAGTTACATAATAAACATAACCAAAAAACAAGTAACCGTTAATACAATTACTGTCTTTACAAATGATTTCTTCATAAAAACCTCCTTCAAGCTCCTTTATTGTATCATACATATTTAAAAAGCGGTATTATTCGTATTGGTGATTTGATTTTTCCTCTTTATACGTATAGTATTTAAGAAAGAATAGTTATTAGGAGGTTATATGTTCAAAAAAATACTAGTCATTGTTATAACTTTATCATTTATATTTAATGTTCCCTATATGAATCAACCAGTTTTAGCAAAGCAAAAAAAAACACACCGTGACATTTAATGCGTATAATGGTGTATTTAAAGCCAAAATAAACTCTAATAAAAAAAGAATAAAATTCAAATATAAACATAATAAAAAAAGAGGATATGCTCCTTCCATTAAGCGCCCTAAGTATGTTTTCAATGGTTGGTACACTAAAAAGAATGGCGGAAAAAAATATGCATCAAAAACTAAGATAAAAAAATCTGTCAAATTATATCCTCACTGGCTGAAAGCATACAAAATAAATACCCATTACTACGAATTAATGGGCAAACCATTTCTTAGCATCAAAGAAATCGAGAATAAAACCGGTAATCTCACTCTTACAAAAAAATGGAATTCTGAAGATGAAGCGGTGTTCACCGCAAATAATGGTGACAGGTATATTATTAATCAAAGTATTCGATATAAGGTAACTCCTGTCCTTTCATCCTATTATGTATACTATATTGATAGCATAAAGTGTAAAGCTAAACACTTAGTTAATATAAAAAAATCTACAAAGTATTCTACTTTTATGAAAAAAATGCAAACAGATTGGGTATACTATCATACTAATATTAAAAAGCACAAATTTTCATTCACATGTGGAACATCTGAGTATTGGAGCGAGCCTTCAGTATTCGATGAAACTCTATATGTTCTATGGTCTGTTAAAATGAAATCAAATAATAGAATTAAGGCTAACACATATTTTACGCTATCAACTACTGATAGGCGATATTTTGAGTAAGACAAACAATACATACAATAGAACTATCTTTAGATTAACTAAAAGCATAGATTAAAATCTATGCTTTTTCTTTTTAAAATCCACTTGCTATACAAAGGCCGTATACAAGCTCTACATTACCTTTTCTAAGTACCCTAGCACACGCATCTAACGTACTACCCGTTGTAAAAATATCGTCCACTATTAACACTCGCTTGTACTTTTGTCTCTTCTTATTAACAATGAACGCTTTCTTTAAATTTTCGTATCTTTGCTGTTTACTGAGAGTCTTCATGGGCACAGTATCTTTGATGCGCACTAGCAACTTGCTATCCATCTTAATACCACTAGCCTTCGCCAAAGACCTCGCAAACTCCTCCGCCTGGTTGTACCCACGCTTCCTTTGTTTTGGTTTATACATTGGAACTGGGACTATCGCATCTATCTTCCAAGCCTTAAGGAGTTTCCCATACCTTTTCATAGCCTCCGCAGCAAAGAATTCGGCGTAGCATCTCATATTGCCATACTTAAATCTGTAGATGCTTTCCTTTATATCTCCTCTGTACTCAAATACAGATACATTTCTTTTAAAATAGTGTTTTATCTTCTTACATTCTTCGCACAAGAAACCATCCTCGTTCATCGTCCTTCCGCACACTCCGCAAATGGGTTGTTGAATACGTCTAAATGCACCTTTGCAATCTTCACATAAACCAACTCTTCCTATTACTTTGTCGCACCCTGGACAAACGTCCGGATAAAACGCCTTAATAAATCTCTTCATCTCTTTTCCCCCTATTTAATTTTATATTGGTCAGCAGCCTTTAGTTATGCTTGCCCCACTGCCTGTTCGGTCAGTTGCCACTTAAGTCCAGAATATCTTTTGTGCTCGTCCACATTTTTAATCATGCCGTCAAAGATTTCTTTTCTTCCAACTATACACACGCACTTCATCGCTCTCGTGATTCCAGTGTATAGAAGGTTCCTTGTCATCAAGCGATTATTTCCAATAACAAGTGGCATAATAACTGCCGGATATTCAGAACCTTGCGACTTGTGAACCGTGATAGCATAAGCAAGTTCTAACTGTTCAGCTTCATTTGAATCGTAAACTGAAAATTTGTCATCATCAAACTTTACTTCTATATAATGAGTGGTTGTGTTAATGGATGTAATGATTCCAATGTCTCCATTAAATATTCCCGTACCACTCTCCACAGTCATTCCATTCTTCGCCTTGATGAGCCACTTCTGATCGTAGTTGTTTTTAATCTGCATTACTTTGTCGCCCTCGCGAAAGACCACGCCGTTTACCACCTGTTCTTTCTTAGTTTTAGAAGGTGGGTTGATATATCTTTGAAGGTCTTTGTTTAGGACCTCCACACCTATGTTTCCTTTACGCATTGGAGTAAGGACCTGGATGTCTAGCATATCGCTTCCGACAAACTCAGGTAACTTTTGCGTGATAAGTCCGATAGTGGCATTCTTTGCAGACTGCACATCGTTTCTTTTTATATATAAGAAGTCTTTTTCGCTGTTATCCAGTTCTACTTCCTCGCCGTTGTTAATTTTGTGGGCATTAGTAACTATTCCACTCTTGCCCTCCTGGCGATAAACCTTTGTCAGGAATGTGGTCTCGAATTTTTCGGATGCAATAATATCTTTCAAAACATTTCCAGGGCCCACGCTCGGAAGCTGATTGATATCTCCCACCAACACTAACTTTGTTCCAGGAAGCATCGCGCGAAGTAACGCACAGATTAAAAATGTATCGACCATCGAAACTTCATCCACTATTATGACATCAGTCTCTAGTGGATTTTGCTCATTGTGTCCAAATGTAGCCTGATATTCTGTCTCTGTCTCATCGCCCACTACCTCTAGCATTCTGTGTATGGTCATAGCATCGTGTCCGGTGGCTTCAGTCATTCTCTTTGCAGCACGACCTGTAGGCGCCGCCAAAGACACCTCAAGCCCGTCACTTTCAAACATTTTTATAATCGCATTGATGGTGGTAGTCTTTCCAGTACCCGGTCCACCAGTGATTACAGACACGCCATGATTTTGTGTGGCGATAATAGCATTCCTTTGCAGCTCATCCAAAGAAATATTTGTAAGTTTCTCAATCGTGTCTAATTTAACACCCATCATATAATCATCTTCGGGTGTATCTATATTTAAGTCTTCCAACTTATTTGCAATAGTGCGCTCAGCGTTCCAGAAAGGCATAGCAAAAACTGCTTCCTCTCCATCTATCTCTTTCTTAACTAGCCTCTTCTCTAAAAGTAGTTCAGTATAGCACTGATCTAAAAGTTCCATATTAAAACTCCCGTCAGATGTCTGAAACTGATCTCGAAGCCCTAGCATATTTACAGTGGCTTCCACCATTTTTTCTTTTGGAAGATATGTGTGACCTTCCATGTTGGCAGCCTCCTGCAAAGCATACACCATTCCGCTCTTAATTCGAATGGCAGCGTGCACCTCCACACCAGCCCTTCTTGCTATCTCATCCGCTCTCTTAAATCCAATGCCCACTATATCGTCAGCCAACCTATATGGGTTAGTCCTTATAACATCGTACACACTGTTGCCGTATGATTTATATATCTTAGTAGAGAGCGCTGGAGAAATACCGTAGTCTTGCAAAAACATCATGACATCTCGCATCTCACGCATAGACTCAATCTGGTTACAAATCTCCATAGCCTTGCGAATAGAAATGCCCTTTACCTCGGCTAGCATCTCTGGCTCTTCATCTATAATTCTAAAAGTATCGTCCTGGAAGCGGTTAACAATGCGCTCAGCCAACGCCGGACCTATTCCCTTAATAGCTCCGGAGCCCAAGTACTTTTTCATAGCCTGCTCATCAGTGGCTGGCACCATGCGATAAGAATGCATCTTAATTTGTTCCCCATATACATTATGGAAAACTTCTTCACCCTCCACTTCTAGATACTCGCCCTCGCCCACATAGCCAAACACACCCGTACAAGTGTACTCGTTTGTGTCCTCAGACAGTATCAGAACTGCATAGCCGTTGTCTGGGTTTTGATATAAAATGTTTTCTACAAAACCAGTTACTGTTGTCATGTTAACCTTTCTTTTAAATGTTACTTAAACCTATGTACTTTCTTTGTCCCACTAGCATTTATGTGACTTTTAAACAAAATGTAAGCTGCCCCTTGGAATTGGGACAGCTTTTATTTTAATCTATTGTTTTGTTTTCCTTAGCAGCCTCATCTAGGAAATCTAGATACTGACCTGTTCCTATGGCCACAGCTGTCATTGGATCTTCTGCAGTCATTGTGTTGATGCCTGTCTTAGATTCGATTAATTCATCAATTCCGTGAAGTAAGCATCCACCTCCTGTTAAGACAATTCCTCTTTCTGCGATATCTGCCGCTAACTCCGGTGGAGTGTCTGTTAGTACTTTGTGGATTTCTTCCACCATAGTATCTGAAACATCTCTTAGAGCTTCTTCCGTCTCTGCTGATGTCACCTCCAAAACTTTTGGAAGGCCAGTCACAAGGTTTCGTCCGCTCACTTCCATAGACGTGTTCTCTGCTTCATTAAAGCAAGAACCAATTCCCACTTTAATCTCCTCGGCAGTTCTATCTCCAATCAAAAGATTATGTTTCTTTCTCATGTATTTAACGATGGCTTCATCAAAATCTTCACCAGCTAGTTTAAGCGATGAACTAACCACGATTCCACCAAGTGATATAACAGCTAAATCTGTAACTCCACCACCTATATCCACTATCAAGTTACCGAATGGTAAATTTACATCGATACCCGCTCCTATAGCAGCTGCCAAAGGTGCCTTCACTATAAAAACTTCTCTAGCGCCGGCCTGGAATGTAGCATCCATTACAGCCTTAGTTTCCACCTCAGTGGCTCCACTTGGGATACTCACACAAACTCTTGGCTTTCTAAATGAGCGCTTACCCACAGCCTTCTGGATGAAGTAACGAATCATCTGCTCTGTGATAGAGTAGTCTGAAATTACACCCTGCTTGATAGGATGAACTGAAACTATGTTGCCAGGAGTTCTGCCAATCATAAGTCTGGCTTCCTCTCCCACTGCCACAATCTTGTCAGTATCACGATCCAAAGCAACCACACAAGGCTCCTTCAAAACCACGCCTTTACCTTTTATATAAACTAATATGCTCGAAGTACCTAAATCAATACCAATATCTGTCTCAAACACTTTAATTCCTCCTATGTGGCTTCGCCAAAATGCGCCCACATTTATAAATACACTGCTAACATTATAACTGTTTTCAATATAAATTTAAAGACTATATTATCCTAAAATCTTTTGACTTTTTTAAAACTTTCATATATAATTTCAATGTATCATTTTTAATGATACATTAAATTTAAATACATCATTTAAATGATGTATTAAGTTTTTCATACTCAACCTAGGGGTGAGATTCCCCTAGGTCCCCCGAAAGTAATGCTCCACCTATTGGTGGAGCTTTTTTTGTGAACTTTATATCGTTTGTGTTTCTAGCCACTTATATTCTTCATCACTCAAATAATCTTTGAAAACTCTTAATAAATTGGCTTGATAATCTCTTAGATAATCTTTCTCATCTTCACTCAATGCTTCTTCTAAAATCAAATCTTTTTCATATGGTACTAATGTTAAGTTTTCAAAAACAATCTCATTGTTCTTTTTAATAGTATGAACAATATTCTCAATCCTTACTCCAAACTCGCCTTCCAAATATACACCTGGCTCGTTCGAGAAAGTCATATTCTCATATATCTTAGTGTTTTTACTAAACACGCGCCTTGGATATTCATGGACGTTTAGAAAATGTCCAAGTCCATGTCCAGTTCCGTGCTTATAATCCAAACCTTTTTCCTTTATGTACTTTCTAGCAATCTTGTCTAGCACATCGCCAGTAGTTTTCTCTTCCACTTTTGCTAGTGCCACATCTATATGACCCTTTAAAACTGCTGTATACATTTCTTTCATCTTATCAGTAACGGGGCCTAGCGCTATAGTTCTAGTAGTATCTGTGGTCCCCCTCAAATACTGACCGCCAGTATCCACCATTATCAAACCCTCCGGGTTAATCACCTTGTTAGATTCCTCCGTTACATGGTAGTGAATATCTGCTGCGCTCTCATTATACGCTGGTATAATTTCAAAACTTGGCATCACATAGTCTGCCACTTCGCTCCTTAACTCTTCCATCTTTTTCTTAACATAAATTTCAGTGAAAGACCCAGTCTTTGCTTCATTCTTAATCCAATAAATAAATTTTGTAAGAACAATTCCATCATTCAAGAACACGTCTTTCATATTCTTAATCTGAACATCATTCTTTATCATCATAAGTTCAGAAATCAAAGTCATATCTTCTTCTATATTAATCTCTCGCTCTTCTAAATCTTTTTGCTTGACCGAAACTTCCAAACCTTCCAAATAACAGGCCACATCTTTAGAAATCTCTTGGTTTACATAAAGTATAACGCTATCGCTTGTTATTTCCAGTTCGCAAATAAAAACCGGGGTAAATTTTTTTAAGTCATCCGCAAATTCTTCTCCTGCTCCACTTCCACGTAAATTAAGAAGCCACGCTACTTCTTCTGGCACAAATGTCTCTAAAACATCCACACCTTTCTCAAGCATATGACTTCTTACTCTCGCGATTTTGCTCTTAGCATCTTCGCCCTCATATTTTGTATCGTAAATATAAATCTCGCTCATTCTTATTCTTTTTTGTCCTCGCCACTTCTAAAGACCACTTCCACTTTGTCGCCGTACTGCTCTAGATACTTCAAACTGGCCTCTCTGTACTTAATCAAAGTCTCCGGTAGAAAGTTTTTCTGCATAATCTTAGACTTCATATATTTATCTACAAACAACTTCCCATCTTCATAGTCTGCAATCATAAGGTCTGGCTCGCGGTCGATGAAAATAATCTTATCCGCCTTCTCCAAATATTCATCCGGCACCTTCGTCTTAACACCTATTCCAGTAATCTCCTTAAAAACTGGATTTGCACTCTCGAATCGCTTCAAGTTAGCAGATGCATACACATTTATGCCGGCATCCAAAACAGCATCTATATCATTATAAATAAAAGTCTCATTTTTCTTTTCTTTGTGGTCATGTTTTTTGCGAAGTCTTCTTGAGTCTCTATTTCGACTGATCATTCCTAGTTCGTCAAATATCACGGCATCTGGACTCTCATTAATAATCCCAAAAACAGAATACTTAGAGAAATCACCCATAGCCACATCATAGTCTTCCAAAAGTTTTGCCATATCTCTGTGGGCAGAATTGAGAAAACCTACCGTCACGTTGTCTTCTTGCTCGCAAGCCATCGCCACCATGCGATAACTCTTGCCCGCACCCGGTGTGTAACTAGTAAATATATAAAGTTTTCCTTTTTTATTCTCGCTCATATTATTTCCTAAGCTAATGCTACTCTATTTTTTGCAATTCTCTCCCATAATATTTCCTCTGCCAACCTATTAAGTCTATCTATTTATACTTCTTTGTTTCCTTAGCCAAAGTCTCCTTGTAAGCCTTTACCACATTCTCAGGGCCCACTATCTTAACGCCACCACTTAGTCCTAATATCCAACCAAAGAACTGGTCACTTAAATTCACATCTACATGCACTCTAAATTTGTCGCCCTTGTTTATAAGCATTATGTCTTTTCCAAATCTATCCAGCACAACTCCTATAAAATTATTATCAAACTCTAGTTCCACATTTTCAGGTTCGCCTGTAAACATGCCGAATGTTTCTTTGGCGTATGATGCCATATCAAAACCATCAAATTCTAGCTTTCCATCTCTGTGTTCGCCTGTTAACTCAATGTGGCGAATTTTATCTACTCGGTAGTGCTTGATAATTTCGCTTTCCCCGTCAAAAGCCACCATATAGTAATTCTCATCATCCCACATCAATGCCCATGGACTGATGTTTTCTTTATGACCGTTCTCGCGGATAACCATCTCTTTGTCCATGTTCCATTCATAATAGTCAAACTCTATCTGGCTGTCTTCATTGATAGCAAGATTTATATCATCAATGTTGTAATAAACACTCTCGTAGTCAGTCTTCACACGATTAGTAACATAAACCTGACGGTGAAGTTCTTTTGCCTGGTGCTTGGAAGCTTGCTTTTCAATTTTTGAGATAAGTTCGTTTGATCTTTTCTCACTGATAAACTTTGAAGCTTGAACTGCATCCACCAAAAGCTTTAACTCTGGCAATTCGAAATCTCTATCTAAAAGATAATATCTAAACTTTCCACCCACTTTCTCTTTAGAAATCTCGTATCCATAGTCTGTCAATTCATCCACGTCTTTATACACAGACTTTCGCTCCGCAGAAATTCCCATAGCATCAAGTTTCTCAATAATCTCTGGCATGGTGATTCCGTGCTCATCGTCTGTGTTCTCACGAAGTATATCTAAAACCGCCATTGTTTTTAATTTTTGTTTCTCTGATTTTGCCATATTACTCTCCCAATATTCCGAACTTTTCCCTAGATATTATTATACCAGACTCTATGCCGAGTCTGGTATTTTTTTAATATCTAAATGTTATCGCACTATCTATCATCTATATTTTTGTATTCTTTGTATGGGCAAACACTCACGTACGCTGGTCTCATAATCTTATCCGCTGCCACCAGTTCTTCCACTCTATGAGCGCTCCATCCAACAATTCTTGCTATCGCAAACATTGGTGTATAAAGTTCCTCTGGAATGTCTAGCATACTGTAAAGTAGTCCGCTGAAGAAATCCACGTTTGCACTTACGCCTTTGTAAATCTTTCTCTCCTCAGCAATAACTTCTGGAGCCAAGTTTTCAATCAAGCTGTATAGCGCGAAGTCTTCTTCTTTTCCTTTCTCGATAGCTAGTTTTTCTACTTCTTCTTTAAAGATTTCTGCTCTAGGGTCAGATACTGAATAAATAGCGTGGCCCATTCCATATATAAGACCTTTCTGATCGAACGCCTCTTTATTCAAAATCTTTCTTAAGTACTCTTTTACCTGCTCTGGGTCTTTATAATCTCCACAGTTCTTTTTGATGTCCTTAAACATCTGAACTACTTTGATGTTTGCTCCACCGTGCTTTGGTCCCTTCAAAGAAGAAAGAGCCGCTGCAATAGTTGAGTATGTATCTGAGCCAGATGATGTAACTACGCGTGTAGTAAATGTGGAGTTGTTACCACCACCGTGTTCCATATGTAAAATCAAAAGTAAATCCAAGACCTTTGCTTCAAGCTTTGTGTAATGCATATTTGGACGAAGCATTCTTAAGAAATTCTCACTAGTGGAAAGCTTCGCGCTAGGTCTGTGAATATACAAACTTTTATTTCTCTTGTAATGATTAAATGCGTGATATCCGTAAACTGCAAGCATAGGTAATGTTGCAATAAGTTCAATACACTGTCTCAAAACGTTTTCAATGGATGTATCAGATACGTTTTTATCATATGATGCTAAAGTCAAAACAGAACGTGTAACTGAGTTCATAATATCCTTACTAGGGGCTTTGAGAATAACGTCCCTTACAAAGTTAGTTGGGAGATGTCTACAACTTGCAAGCACTCCCTCAAACTCATTTAGTTGAGTATTACTTGGAAGGTCTCCAAAAAGGAGCAAGTAAGCAATCTCTTCAAAACCAAATCTACCAGACTCTTTAAGCCCTGTCGCCAAATCTTTAACATTGTACCCTCTGAAGTACAATTTGCCAGGGCAAGGCACTATCTTGCCATTCACTTCCTCTGTAGATTCCACACGAGAAATATTGGTGATACCTGTAACTACTCCTTTGCCGTTTATGTCACGAAGACCACGCTTTACTCCGAACTGAGTAAATAATTCTTTATCTACCAAATCGTTTTCCTGTGCCACTCCAGCATACTTTCCAATTATGTCTAAATCACTTTTTCTTAACATCTAAACTTCCTCCTTATCGCCCGTAGGCGACAAAGGACCACCTACTTAATATATAAAGTTAATAGCATCTGGGATTACCCTAAATGATATGTAACTTTGTCCCTTTTCTTTCTCACCATCCAATGACCAATCAACATCTGAATCTATGGTAATCTTTGCCTTGTCAATCTGGATAAGTGTAATTTTTCCTGTAAATCTTTGCTTTGCTACTTTTCCCACAAGCTTTGCTAAATCTACTGGGTTCTTTGGATACTCTATTAGCATCAACTCGAACAATCCATCGTTAAACTCTACCATGTTCTCGTCCAGTTTCATCACTCCGCCCACTTTCGTAGCGTTGTTGATTGCTGCAAAGATATAATTACCCTCTATTACTTCATTTTCTAATTCCACCTTCATCTTTAATTTCTTTACGTGGAATATTTCCTTTGACGCAGACAAAACATATGCTGCGTGCCCTAATTTATTTTTAAGTTTTTGAGAAGTAGCATATGAAGTCTTTGTAAATATACCGCATGAAGCAGTATACGCAAAAGCTCTGCCGTTAAACTCACCCATATCCAATTTTCTAGGCTCATGAGTAACGATAAATTCAGCAGCTTCTTCCGGTTTAGTCTCAAGTCCAAGACTAGTTGCAAAATCATTGGTAGATCCTGCAGGAATGTATCCGATAGGAGTGTGAACATCTCCTTCCATCATTCCTTCAAAAACCTCATTTAGAGTGCCATCACCACCCATACAAACGATTAAATCTACATCATTACCGTGGTCTCTTGCAATCTCAGTAGCATCTGCTCTCTTTTTTGTAAATTTCTTTCCTACTTTATAGCCAGCTTTTTCAAATACATGTACTGCTTCATCTATAAAGTTAGGGTTCTTTTTCAACCCTGCTCTTGGATTGATAATAAATAGTAGTTTTTTCATAATTATTCCTTCTTTTGCTTCGGTAAAACTAATATTCAAATACAAAAGACAATACTTTTATAGTACTGCCTTTTAAGTAGTTGAAGATATTTTACCATTTTTAGCCAATTTTATCAAATAAAAGCGACTTTATGTTTACATAACTATATTTAATTATGTAAACTATCTGATTTGCCCATCTCCATAAATTTTATATTTAAATGATTGAAGTTCTGGCAAGCCGATTGGACCTCTAGCATGGAGTTTCTGGGTAGATATTCCTATCTCTGCGCCAAATCCAAACTCGCCACCATCTGTAAATCTAGTACTAGCATTCACATAAACTGCTGCTGAGTCCACTCTATCCATAAACTCA
Organism: uncultured Eubacterium sp.; assembly: GCA_905235555.1. Taxonomy (GTDB): domain Bacteria; phylum Bacillota; class Clostridia; order Lachnospirales; family Lachnospiraceae; genus Eubacterium_G. Next base: position 7,503 of record CAJOMD010000027.1, on the reverse strand, counting down.
TTCGCTCTGTCAGTGCTTTCAGTCACTATACACTCACTGTGACCTGTACTATATTGATAAATATGCTCAATGGCTTCCTCTAGAGTATCCACAATCTTTACACTCATCTTGTAATCTAAATATTCTGTAGCCCAGTCATCATCTGTAGCCTCTTCCATATCAAAATCATCTGCAACTTTGTCCGATTTTTTTAGAATATCAATAGCTTCTTTGTCGCCCACTAATTCCACTTCCTTCTCATCAAGTTTATTTTTAATTTTTACCAAAGCTTCCTTAGCTACATCTTTGTGGATTATTAGGCTTTCTGCTGCGTTACAAACTGATGGACGATTAGTCTTAGCATTAAACACAATCTCTACCGCCATATCTATATCAGCATCTCTATCCACATATACGTGACAATTTCCCACACCAGTCTCGATAACTGGAACCGTGGCATTCTTAACTACAGCCTGGATAAGTCCAGCCCCACCACGTGGAATCAAAACGTCCACATACTCGTTCAAAGTCATAAGTGCTGTGGAACTCTCACGAGTAGTATTTTCGACCAGCTGAATAACATCTTCATTCATGCCAGACTCTTTCACTGCTGCTCTCATAACCTGTGCTATCTTAGTGTTTGAATTAATTGCTTCTTTTCCGCCACGAAGAATTACAGCATTGCCAGATTTGAGCGCCAAAGCTGCCGCATCTGAAGTGACATTAGGTCGAGCTTCAAATATAACGCCGATAACTCCCAACGGTGTTGAAACCTTTTCTATCTTTAAACCATTTGGCCTCTCAAAAGAATTAATAACTCTTCCTACAGGGTCAGGAAGCGAAACCACATCCATCACACCCTGTGCCATACCCTCTATTCTCTCGCGGTCAAGTTTTAGTCTATCAAGCAGTGCTTTGCCCATGCCATTATCTATACCGTTTTGAATGTCTTTGGCGTTGGCTTCTATTATCTCATCTGCATTCATCACTAAAGCATCCGCAATGCTTTTAAGCGCATTATTCTTTTCCACCGTGGTAGCCACCATCAGTTCTTTTTCTGCTTCTTTTGCTCTAATTCCTAATTCTTCTAACATAACTTTCTTCCTCTTAATATTATTTTGGGCACCATTTAAATGATGCCCAAATGACTAATCTTTTTTCTTAAATAATGTTCCTACTTGTTTACCTTCAAGCACTTTGTACAAGTTCTCTGGCTTATCACCACTACAAACCACTGTGTCTATTCCAGCCTCTGTTGCTATCTGCGCAGCCTGGAGTTTAGTAATCATACCGCCTGTTCCAAACTTAGAACCTCTACCGCCGGCCACTTCAAATAGCGACTCTGTGATAGTGTCAACTACTGGTATAACTTCAGCACCTTCCTCGCTAGGATCTTTGTCGTACAAACCATCAGTGTCTGTAAGAATCATAAGTGCATCTGCTCCCACTAGTTTTGCCACTATGGCTGAGAGTGTATCGTTATCACCAAAGACAATCTCATCTATAGCAATGGCATCATTCTCATTTATGATAGGAACCACGCCATATTCAAACAATTTTTCGAAAGTGTTTATAAGATTTTTTCTAGTCTCCGTAGCTTCCACATTTCTTTTGGTGACAAGAACCTGCCCCACCGAATGTCCGTATTCGCTAAACATCTTATCGTACATAAACATCAACTCGCACTGACCTATAGTGGAAAGCGCCTGCTTGCTAGTAGTATCATTAGGTCTTTTCTCAAGTCCAATCTTGCCCGCGCCCACTCCAATAGAACCAGAGGATACCAGCGCCACCTCGATACCTGAATTAACTATATCGGAAAGCACTGCCACTAGTTTCTTCATCTGACGAATATTTGTTTTTCCTGTATCGTGCGTGAGAGTAGATGTTCCCACTTTCACCACGATACGTTTTAAATTTTTGTTGTCCATAATTAGTATTTTTCCTTGGAATCATATTGGTAAATATGATACTAATTTATTCTCCATTTTGCAATCATATTCTGTATACACTTTTAGCTTACATTCCATTGCTATCTGTCTTCTCTAAAGTATGAAAGTCCTAGACTGGCTGGTGCCTGACTGTCTTTCTTCTGTTTAATGCTTGTAATGATAAGTACAATAATTGTAACTACATATGGAAGCATCATAGTAAGATCTGTATTTAACTTGATACCAGTAATCTTTGGAAAATAATTATATGCCCAATAACAAATACCAAAGAGGTAAGCTCCCCAAATGGCATTAATAGGTTTCCATCTAATAAAGATAACCAAAGCCACTGAAAGCCAAGCAACTGCCGATATAGCATCACCATCTGCTGCAGCCCACGTACCATTGTTGAAATCTAAAATGTAATACAAACCGCCAAGACCTGTTATACCAGACCCAATACATGTAGCCAAATATTTATATTTAGTTACATTGATGCCGGCCGCATCTGCTGTGGCTGGGCTTTCACCTATAGCTCTTAAATTAAGTCCCACTTTAGTTTTCTTTAGGAAAATAGAGGTAGCAATAGCAATAATTATTCCCAAATAAACCATAAATCCATATGAGAAAAGTAAATCCCCTACTGGACCTAAATGCGAACTAAGCCACGGAATCTTTTTACTAAATACTTTCTGTGCAAATTCCACCTTCACTACCAAACCATTCTTTGGAAGAACAAACTTTGCCACAAACTTACTTAAGCCTACACCAAAGATAGTAAGTGTCAAACCTACTACGTTCTGATTAACCCTAAGTGTAGTAGTTAAAAATGAAAAGATGAGTCCACCTAGCATCGCCATAATGAATGCTGATGACATAGCAATCAAAATACAAAGCGCTGCGTTTGGTTTATCTACATTTGTCTCGTATACAAAAGCTCCGGCAAAGCCAAAGGCTCCACCCATACACATGATACCTGGTGTACCCAGATTTAAGTTTCCTACTTTTTCTGTGATAGTCTCTCCCACAGCACCAAAGAGAATAACTGTGCCAAAAGATACAGACATCACAATCCATCCAATTACCATTGCCATAATTATTTCTCCTTTCTGCTGAATCCGAATACAAGTCTATAGTTTATAAAGAACTCACATCCAATTACAAAGAATAAAACTAAACCTACCACTATCTTTGACGCGCTCTGGTCAAATCCTACTAACGAGTACGCATCTGAGATAGCTTTTGTACCTTGTTCTAAGAATATTATGAATGCAGCAATACCAATCATAAATAGCGTGTTAAACTTGCTAAGCCACGCTACAATAATGGCTGTAAATCCATAGCCTCCCGCTGTGTCGCTTGAGATTGTCTGATCTTCGCCCGCCACAGTTAGAAATCCACAAATACCACATATAGCACCAGAAATTATCATCGTTCTAATGATAGTCTTCTTAACACTAATGCCAGCATACTTTGCAGTATTAATAGATTCACCTACCACTGCTATTTCATAACCTTGTTTTGTATATTTTAGATAAACAAACATAAGAACTGTAATAACTAAAACTATTATAACTACAGTCCAGTTTATACTATCGCTAAGCTGAGGTAGCCAACCTTTTTGTGTATCCACGTTAATTGTTCCAATAGAGGCTTTTTCACCTTTATTTTGGTTTACGAAAAAGTCTACAAAACTCATAGCCACATAATTCATCATCAAAGTAAATAGAGTTTCATTTACTCCCCATTTTGCTTTAAAGATAGCTGGGATTAGTCCCCAAATACCACCAGCCAAAATAGCTGACACAGCCATAAGTGGAATAAGTACTGAATTTGGTAAGCCGTTTGCATAAACCATAACCATAGCTGTAGCAAGAGCACCGGCTAGCACTTGTCCCTCAGCACCGATATTCCAAAACTGCATCTTGAACGCCGGCGCCAAAGCCACCGCAATCAAAAGCAGTTTACAAATCAAAACAACTGATGCTTCTGTACAAACTATATTTCCAAAAGATCCATTCCACATAGTAATAAGAGTATCCATTGGATTTAAATCAGTGATTGCGTAAACAAATATATCAACTAATCCTAGTGCCAAAATAATGGCTATTAATCTGTACAACCAACTTTGCCACATTGGAAGTTTATCTCTTTTAACTACCCTAACAAACGGCTGCTTCACGTGAGCTACATTAGCATTATTACTCATTTGTCCCACCTCCTTGCTGAAGGTTAGTCATAAGCAAACCTACTTCTTCTTTTGTAGTGGTTCTAGCATCTAACATTCCATTCACTTTTCCGTCGCAAAGGACAAGAATCTTGTCAGATAGCGCAAGCAAAACATCCAAATCTTCGCCCACATACACTACTGCCACGCCCTCTTCTTTTTGTGTGTTTAAAAGATTGTAGATAGTGTAAGATGTGTGAATGTCTAATCCTCTAACAGCATACGCCGTCAAAAGAACTGATGGGGCGTTTGCAATCTCACGTCCCACTAATACCTTTTGCACGTTACCACCAGATAATTTACGCACAGGAGTATTTATACCTGGCGTCTTAACTTCTAACTCTTTTTTTATCTTCTTAGACAAATGTCTAGGTTTCTTTTGCTTAATAAAAGGTGTATTACCTTCTGTATAACTTCTAAGCATCATATTCCCTGGCATACCCATAGAAGCAACTAGACCCATTCCTAGTCTATCTTCTGGTATAAAAGAAAGTTCCACGCCGCATTCTCTAATTTTTTTAGGGCTTTTACCTATCAACTGCTCCTTATCTTCTTTATTCGGAGTAAAAATTACACTACTGTTTTCTTCAGTGTTTACTAAGCCCGCTATAGACTCTAGGAGTTCCTTCTGTCCAGAGCCAGAAATGCCCGCTATGCCCAAAATTTCGCCACTGTACACCTTAAATGACACGTCATCAAGTATTTTCACACCCTCAGCGTCAGTTACTGACAAATTTTGAATATCTAGCCTAATTTCCGGATTCTTAGGCTCAGTCCTCTTGATATCAAGCTCTACAGTATCTCCTACCATCAATTCTGTAAGACTAGCTTCTGTAGCTTCACTACTCTTGAGAGTTCCCACAAATTCACCTTTTCGTAGGACCGCTATCTCATCAGATATTTCAAGAACCTCGTTTAATTTATGAGTTATGATAATAATAGACTTTCCATCTTTTTTCATATTACGCATAACATTAAAGAGTTTCTTAGTTTCTTGAGGGGTTAAAACTGCTGTAGGTTCGTCCAAAATCAAAACATTAGCTCCCCTATAAAGCACTTTAACAATTTCTAGTGTCTGTTTCTCAGCCACTGACATAGAGTAAACTTTTTGATTAGGATCTACCACAAATCCGTATTTATCACATATTTCTTTAATTTTTGCTGCCACCACATCCATTTTTTCTTTTTCTTTAAGTCCAAGAACAATATTTTCAGCCGCAGTAAAAACATCTATCAATTTGAAATGCTGATGAACCATTCCTATTCCAAAATCCATAGCAACGTGAGGTGATTTAATCATCACTTCTTTGCCATCAATAGAAATAGTTCCTTTGTCTGGGAAATATATGCCTGAAAGCATATTCATTAGAGTAGTTTTACCACTACCATTTTCTCCAAGCAAAGAAACAATAGTTCCGTACTTTAAATCAAAATTTACATTCTTATTGGCCACTACCTTTGTTCCAAAGGCTTTGGTGATGCCTCTCATTGAAACAGCATAATTTTCCAATTTACTTTCTCCTTCTTAATATAAGTAAAACAAGGGAAGTTGCAGTAGTCTGTAACTTCCCTTGAAATAAATCAATTATTATTAGTCTAGTTCTGTAATTCCATCAATTCTCAATGAGAAATATGGAGCAGAACGTAGTGTAGATTCACTAAACTCACCGTCTTTAATAGTGTCTTGCACTTCACCCTTGTAAACTACCTTAGGTGGGTTAGCTGAGAAATCCATATATGAGAAGTCCTTAGTAGCTTTTGTAACCACGCCTTTATCTAAACCTAGGTCAATAATACTTCCCCTTGTAGGATCCTTTGTAGCTTTAACACTATCACCAGTGATAGTGAATGACTTAGTATCAAATACTTTTATAGAACCATCTTTGATTCCTTTTTCCACTTCTGCCACTTTAGCATCTGTTCCCTTAGCAACTTCAGGTCCTAGTTTAGAAATAGATACAGCATCTTTTGAATATCCTTCTGACCAGTCCTGTGGAATATCTTTCCCGTCCAATACTGCCTGGAACAAATCTGTGTAATATACTCCCCAGTTATTTAAAGGACTAGTTAGGGTTGCTGTCTTAGCAACATCTAGCATATCCATATTGTATCCAACCGAGTATACTGTAGCACCATTATCCTTAGCTTTTTGGATAGTGCTAGGAGCACCTGTGGAATCAGCATGCTGTCCAATAATAATACAGTTATCTTTGATAAACTTATCAGCTGCCGCTCCTTCTTTTTTAGGGTCAAACCATGAATTAGTATACGTTACATCCATAGTTACATCTTCATATACTGACTTAATTCCTAAGTAGAATGCTGTATATCCTGAAACCACCTCTGCGTATGGGTAAGCTCCAACATATCCAACTTTAACCTTGCCGTCTTTCTTAGACTTAGCCGGAATCTTATTAGCATCAGCTAATTCTTTAATCTTCATACCAGCAACTACACCAGATACAAATCTAGCTTCATAAATGTTTGTGAAAGCATTGTAGAAGTTATCTAGACCTGAAATAGATGCGAAGTCACCAGTCATAGAAACAAAATTTACTTTAGAATTTTCTTTAGCAACCTTAGCAATATAATCTTGGTGTCCATAACTGTTTGAAATTATTAATGAACATCCATTACCAATCAATTCTTTAGCTGCTTTTGCACAACTATCATCTTCGCTCACACTGTATTTCCAAATAAGGTTTGTCTCTTTGATTCCAACCTTCTTAGCAGCTTCAATGATACCGTCAATGTGTGCTTTAGTGTAAGTTTCTTGTTCATCACCCACCATAATACAACCTATTTTAAGGTCATTGTCTGTCTTTTTTGAATCTTTGTTTCCACAACCCACCATAGTGAATGCAGAAACAACAAGAACCACTGCAAGTACTAAACTTTCTTCATTTGATTTTTCCTCCAAAATATTCAATTTTATGTCCGAACATGAACACAAGTAAAATTATAAATCAATTAAAATTGTTTGTAAATAATTAAAGAATAAAAACCCTCTTTTTTTGCAAAAAAATGCTCATTTGGTAAACATATAATTGGTTTTTGAAGATAAGAAAAGACTCAGGTACAAAACCTGAGCCTTTTTCTTTATTCTCGCCCTATAGCGGATTAACCATTGCCTGTCCACACTTTACTTGGTCCATCTTCGTTAGCAACAACTGGTTCGCCTTCGTTTGGTGGGCTTGTAACAATAATATCCTTTTTGTCGAATTCGTCTAATTCAATTTCAGGACTTAAATATAATTCTTTCATCACACCTTACCTCCTTAGTCTTCAAATGCTGCGCAGTACTCAATAATCTCTTGTTTCCAAGCTTCAGGATAAACCTGCTTCCAGTTTGGATTCTTCATAAGA
>CAJOMD010000026.1 GCA_905235555.1 uncultured Eubacterium sp. | reverse complement strand
GCGTCTTACAGATTCTGTTGAGACTGCTCTTAAACTAGCTAAGGGTTTAGTAGTAATTGAAAAGATTACTAAGGCTAAAAAAGCAGAGGGCAAGAAAAAAGCTCTTACAAATACAAACGATAATGAGAACAGAACAATGTATTCTCAGAACTTTGCTTGTATGGATTGTGGAATTAGCATTGATGAGATTCAGCCTAGAAGTTTTTCTTTTAACAATCCATTTGGCGCTTGCAAGCAGGAGTTTGACTTAGACCTAATGATTCCAGACAGAAGTCTTAGCATCAACGAAGGTGCACTTCAGGTAATGGGCTGGCAGAATGCCAAGAACAAAGGAAGTTACAATCACCAGGTGTTAGTAGGACTATCGGAGAAATATGGTTTTGACTTGGATACTCCATTTGAGAAGTATCCAAAGAAAATACAAGACATCATTATCAACGGCACAAAGGGCGAAGAGCTTGACGTAGAATATGAGAGTAGACGTGGGTCGGGAAAATATCGTTTTGCATTCGAGGGATTAATAGAGACTACAAAGAGAAGATACAGAGAAGCTTGGAACACTAGAATGAAGCTAGCATACGAGGAGTACATGAGTGTTACGTCTTGTCCAGTTTGTCAGGGACAAAGGCTTAAGAAAGAATCTTTGGCGGTGACTGTGGGTGATAAAAATATTTTTGAATTCACAGAGTTACCTGTCAGAGACAGTATTGAATATATTGATAGAACAAAACTAAATAGCACACAAAAGAAAATTGGTGCAGAGATTATAAAAGAAGTGAAAGGGAGACTTCAGTTTTTGCAGGACGTGGGACTAGAGTACCTTACACTTTCTCGTGCCACAGGAACTTTGTCTGGTGGAGAGGCGCAAAGAATTAGACTTGCCACACAGATAGGTTCAGGGCTAGTGGGCGTAGTTTATATTATGGATGAGCCAAGTATAGGCCTTCACCAAAATGATAATGCTAAACTTCTAAAGACCTTGAAGAAACTAAAAGACATTGGAAACACTTTAGTGGTGGTAGAGCATGATGAGGAGACTATGCGAGCAGCAGACCACATTATAGATATCGGACCACGAGCTGGACTACACGGTGGTAAAGTGGTGGCTGAAGGAAAAGTGGAAGACATTATTGCAAATCCAAAGTCTTTGACGGGACAGTACTTAAGCGGTGAGAAAAAGATTAAGATTCCAAAGAATAGAAGAAAACCTGCAGGCTACATTGAGGTTAAGGGAGCGCAGGAGAATAACTTAAAAGATATAGATGTGAAATTTCCACTAGGAGTTTTCACTTGTGTGACTGGTGTGTCAGGCTCTGGTAAGAGTTCGCTAGTTAATGAGATTTTGTATAAGAGACTAGCAAAGGACCTTAACCGCGCACAGACTAGACCAGGCAAACATAAAAAAGTAGTGGGAGAAGAGGCGTTAGATAAAATTATCAATATCGATCAGTCGCCTATCGGAAGAACTCCTCGTTCTAACCCTGCTACATACACTGGAATGTTTGATCAAATACGTGACCTCTTTGCTGCGACAAAGGATGCGAAAGAGCGTGGCTACAAAAAGGGACGTTTTAGTTTCAACGTAAAAGGCGGACGTTGCGAAGCATGTTCAGGAGATGGAATATTGAAAGTGGAGATGCACTTTCTTCCTGATGTTTATGTGCCTTGTGAAGTTTGTGGCGGAAAACGATACAACAGAGAAACTCTTGAAGTAAAATACAAGGGTAAGAATATATACGAAGTTTTGGAGATGACAGTGGAAGAGGCTATGAAGTTTTTCCAGAATGTTCCAAAGATTTATTCAAAGGTTAAGACTTTGTACGATGTGGGACTAGGTTACATTAAACTGGGTCAGCCATCTACCACTTTGTCGGGTGGTGAAGCGCAACGTATTAAACTAGCCACAGAACTTTCAAAGAGAAGTACAGGAAGAACAATATATATTCTAGATGAACCTACTACAGGACTTCACTTCTCGGATGTTCACAAACTAGTCAAAATTTTGCACAAGCTAGTGGAAGGTGGAAACACGGTAGTAGTAATTGAGCACAATCTTGATGTGATAAAAGTGGCTGATTACATTATTGACATGGGACCTGACGGCGGAGACAGAGGTGGAACCGTGGTGGTTAGCGGAACACCTGAGGAAGTGGCTAAACACAAAACGAGTTACACTGCAAAATATTTAAGGAAAGAACTTAAAAAATAAAGTATACTAATATAGAGGAGATAAGAAGAAAAATAAGTAAATGGATAGAGAAGAAAGAGCAAAAAAAGTAAAACTTCAAAAAATTGCGCTAGGCATATTTGCGGTACTAATAATTATTGCTATTATAGTAGGAATTAGATCTTGCGCTAAAAAAGATAGCAGCACTAAAACTACTACAGTAAAAGTTACAAAGTCGCAAACTACTAAAGAGACTACCTCCAAAAAGGTGAAAGAACCAAAGGTGGCCATTATGGGTGAGTGCTATGTAGAGGACTTTGAGAAATATTGTAAAGACTTACTACCTAAGAAAACACTGTGCGTATACAAAATAGGCGTGCTCACTGGAGCATTGATAGATGATAAATATTTAAACTACCAGGGAAATACTTACACAGCTGAGGAGAGAGTGGCACTCTACAAACCGGATCAACTATTCTTTTTAGTAGGAATGAATGAAACAGAAAATGATACACCTCAAATCACAGTTGACCACTTTAATACAATAATTAAAGATATCAAGGGTGTTAGTCCAAACCTAAAATCAGTGATTTGTTCACTTCCACCAGTTGCCAAAGACGGACTAGATGGATATGGAACTAACGCACAGATAAGAAACTACAATAAGAAGATTAAAGAATACTGTGATAAAACTGACGGAGTAGACTATTTAGATATTAGAGATATAATGGAAGATGAGAGCGGTAAACTTAGCAAAGAAGCAAACCCAGGTGATGGAGCTCACTGGCAAATATCCATTACCAAAGAAGTGGCTAAGAGAATAAAAGAAAAATCAGATGAATTAAAATATAAGTAAGATATAAAAAACAATAAATATTTTTATCAAAGAAATAAATTAAACATTTTAATGGAGAATAAAAAGGAGAATTATTATGGCTTGTTTTTTAGTACCAACAACTGAAGCTATCATAGCAGGAGTAAGCAAAAAAAGTGTAAAGAAACATGAGAAGAAACAAAGTGGTAAAATACCATTTTCTACAAAGCTAGGATGGTTAACAAAAATGTCAGCATTTGGAGCTATTCTTTTAGCGTTTGAACATGTATGGCATGGAGAGGTAGTTCCTTTCTTCCCGTTTTTGACAAACGCAGTCAATCCAAAGAATAGAGCAGAGATGTTTACTGAAATGGCAACTACAGGTGTTCTAATGGCAGCACTGGTGCTAGTTGTTTGGATTGGAATGTTAGTGGTAGTTCACTTTGCAGAGAAAAAAGCTACCAAAGAAGTTACTGAGAGTTAGGAGGAAATATGACATTACTCATTACAGTATTTGCAGCCATTATAAGCACAATCATTTGGTATGTGGGCGCTCCAAAGAGTAGGAAACTATATGTTGGAGTTCTCACTCTTATGTATTGGGGTGCATCCATTATGTGGCTAGCAGATGCTATTATGGAATACAAAGAATTGGGTGCCAAATATTTTACACCTGCGGCAAAGGATATGTTAAATGATTCATTCCTTGGCCTGTCTGTAGTTGCATTAGGATTAATCATCTGGTTAATCATTTTGCTAATCAAAGATCCAAAGGGTGTTATTAGAAAAGTAGTTAAAGAAGAAACAGAGGATTAGAATGTCTTCAAAATCATACGATGAAATGCATTTTGCAAAAATAGATACTGACAGAGAACTGCGTCAAAATGTGGCGGAGGTAGTTTTTTGCGAAGGCAAAGAAGATGAGCATTTAGTAAAAATCTTCAGAAGACTTTACGAGCAAAATGGACAAGTGCTTGGAACTAGAGCAAGCGCGCATCAGTATGATTTAGTGAAAGAGATAATTCCAGAAGTAGAGTATGACGAGACTTCTAGAATATTAAAAGTAGAAAAAGAAAAAGAACTAATCGGAAATATAGCGATAGTGACAGCCGGTACTGCCGATATTAAAGTGGCAGAGGAAGCAGCACAAACGGCAGAGTTTCTCGGTGCAAAGGTAAACAGAATCTTTGACGTGGGAGTAAGTGGAATCCACAGACTCCTAGACAAAGAAGATGAGATAAGAGAGGCGAACGTGGTAATAGCAATAGCCGGCATGGAAGGAGCACTAGCAAGTGTAATAGCAGGGCTAGTTAAAAACCCTGTGATAGCAGTCCCTACATCTGTGGGATACGGCGCTTCCTTTGAAGGGCTATCAGCATTACTTACAATGATAAACTCCTGCGCAAACGGAGTGACAGTTGTAAATATTGATAACGGATATGGTGCAGCGTATAGTGCTGTTCAAATAAATAGATTAGCGGTAAAAGGGGCAGATTGATGAGTGATATCAATCACAAAATTGAAAGACTAGAAAAGTTTTTAAAGAAATTAGGAAGTGTGGCAGTCGCCTTTTCTGGAGGAGTCGATTCCACATTTCTTTTGTATGTGGCAAAACAAGTGCTGGGAGATAAAGTGCTAGCCGTAAATATTAATTCTGTCAGCATACCAAATCGTGAAAAAGAAGAAGTGGTCGATTTTCTTTATGAAAGCGACATTGATTATGAGATTATAAAAGTAGACCAACTAGCGATAGAGGGTTTCAAAGAAAACCCAAATGATAAATGCTATATCTGCAAAAAAGCATTGTTTACTAAAATAAAAGAAGAGGCAAAAGCCCACGGAATTGAGTATGTGATAGAGGGTTCAAACGTGGATGATTTGTCAGACTATAGACCGGGTATGAAAGCACTAGATGAACTTGGAATTCTAAGTCCAATGTTGGATGCAGGACTAACAAAAAAAGACATTAGGGAAATGTCAGAATTATATGGACTAAAAACAGCATACAAACCATCTAGCCCATGCCTTGCTACTAGAATAAAAGTGGGAGAAACTATTACAGAAGAAAAACTTCGCATGATAGAAAAAGCAGAAGACTTCTTGATTGAAAAAGGCTTTAGTCAAATTAGAGTTAGAATGATTGGAAACAGTGCTAGCATAGAGGTAAGAAAAGATAAAGTAGGAAAACTAGTAAAGAATAGGGAAAACGTTACAAAAAAATTAAAAGAGATAGGCTTTGAAGATGTTAGAATAGATACAAAGGGATATCAAAAAGGGCATATGAATGACAGTAAGATTAAAAGTAAGCCTAGAAGTAATGACCTAATGAACACTCTGTTTGGAGAGATTATGAGTAAAGGAAAAGAGAAGAAAACTTTATATCTAGAATGTGCCGCTGGAATTAGTGGCGATATGACAGTGGCTGCGCTTTTAGATTTGGGAGTGGATGAAGAAGCACTAATGAAGGCGCTTGATTCTATTCCTATAGATGGATATAAAATCAAAATTTCACGAGTGATGAAAGCTGGAATTGATTGTATGGATTTCAATGTGGTTTTGGATGAGGATAATCACGATCATGATATGGAATACTTGCATGGGCATACACACAGTAAAGAACACCACCATCATCACGAAGAAAAACACCATCACGCCGATGAGCATCACCACGAACACCATCATCATGAGCACAGACACTTAGATGATATTTTAGGTATTATTGATGACACAGATATTTCTGAGAATGCTAAAGATATAGCAGGAAGAGTATTTGAAATAATAGCAGAAGCTGAGGCTAAGGCGCATGCTACTAGTCCGGAGAAAGTACATTTCCACGAAGTGGGAGCAGTAGATTCTATCGTGGATATTATTGCAGTGGCATTCTGTTTAGATTACTTGAATATTGGCGATGTAATAGTGAGAAGTGTGACTGAAGGAACAGGAACTGTAAGATGTGCACACGGTGTTCTTCCAGTGCCAGTACCTGCAGTAGAAAATATTGTTAGTCGCTATGATATAAAATTAAAAATTACAGATTTTGAGGGAGAGTTCGTCACTCCTACTGGAGCGGCTATAGTGGCGGCAATCAGTAACAGAGATGTACTACCTCAAGAGATGAAAATAGTTAAGACTGGTTATGGTGCAGGCAAGAGAGAGTATGAACTTCCTAGTATCTTAAGAGCAATGATAGTGGAAAATGAAGAAGTGGTTTATATGCTAGAAGCCACTATAGATGATTGCTCTAGCGAAGCGCTGGCTTACTGCGTAGAAAGACTGATGGAAGCCGGAGCCAAAGATGCTCACTTCTACCAACTATTTATGAAGAAGGGTAGACCTGGTTGGATGCTCCGAGCTCTCTGCGAAGAAGAAGATACAGAGAAGATGTCAAATATAATTTTTAAAGAAACTACTACCATAGGAATTAAGACTATTAGAGTTAATAGAAGGATTTTACCTCGTGAAATAATAGAAGTAGATACAGAATTCGGAAAATCTAGAGTTAAAGTATGTGAATTAGAAGGAGAGAAAGTTTATTATCCAGAATATGAGGACGTAGCTAAACTTGCAAAAGAAAATGATATTTCATATTTGGATATGTATGATATTGTAAAAAACAGTGTGAAATAATTTATACAAATGGAGGACAGTTTTATGAAAAAGATTATATGTTTAGTGTGTACAATTTCATTAATAATTGGTAGTACTAGCGTTGTTTCCGCAGATTTGTGGAATTCATATTTTGGTCTTAATAAGGGCTGGTATGAAGGTACTAAAGCCGCATTAACATCAAACTCAGATACAGGCTGGACTGCTAATGTTTCAGACATTGGCTGGGGAGGCTGCTGGGGTGGTCAAGTTTATAAAAAAGGAGTTTCTATTAAAAAAGGGAAAAAATATAGAATAAAATTTACTATCAAATCTTCAAAATTAGATAAGTGGGTTTATTTAAAAATTGGCAATGAAGATGGTTCAAAAATAAATTTTGCCAAATGGATAGATTGTAAAAAAGGTAAAAAAGTAAAAATAGATACAACCTTTAAAGCCAAGTATAATGGCAATGATATTTTCTTTGGTATCGGTGGCGATTTTGGTGATAGAGCAAAAGTAAAGACAGATAAAGATGCTAAGGTTAGATATCAATATGCTCCAAATAAAAAACTGGATGGTAGACTAGGTGGGGATGCCGCAGCAAAGCATCCTACAGTAATCACAGTAAGTGGATATTCATTTAAAAGTACGGGTGTAAAATTCGAAAGCCCAAAGATGAACCAAGGTTTTTTAGTTATGGACAAAGGTGAGAAAACAGTAGTCAAATTGTCGGGGGCAAAAGGAAAAGTTAAATGGACTGCTAGTAATAAAAAATTGGTTAAAATAAGAAAATTAAGCAAGAACAAGATTGCTGTTAAAGCAAAGAAAACTGGCAATACTACAATTATTGCTAAGTATAAAAAGAAAAAGTATAAATGTAGAATTGCAATATTCTAAAACAAATTGATTGCGATAAAGAAAAGAAAAAGTAATAAAGGTTGAGTTCCCTAAAAAGAGGAGTAATTAAATCATTTAAGAGATTACTAAAGTTTTAATAGGACAAGGCTCTAATGCCTTGTCCTTAAATTTTTTACAAAAGAACTTGAACTTGTTTAAGTAATGTGATATAAACAAGTTGAGGTGAAGAAATGAATTATAATTTTAAAGAAGACTTAAAATCAATTAGAGAAATATTGGAATTGTCGCAGTCAGAAATGGCTGAAAAAATAGGAGTAGAACAGGTTACTTTATCGCGAAGCGAATTAGGAAAGACGATGCCGTCTTCTAAACTATTAGAGAAAGTATATAGTTTTGCATTTGAAAATAATGTAAAAATTAATACATTGAATGAAATGCTTTGGAAGGAATCAGTGAGTAAAAGTCAAGTTCTTCTTTTCCATGGAGCAAAAGATGAAATAGTTGGAAAATTAAAAGCAACAGTTGGCAGAAAGAATAATGATTTTGGACAGGGATTCTATGCGGGCGAATCATACAATCAAGCGGTTTCTTATGTTTCAAATTATGATTCTTCATCAGTATATTTTTTGATTTTTGAACCAAAAGATTTAAAATGTAAAAAATATGATGTAGACCAAGATTGGATGCTAACAATTGCCAGTTATAGAGGGGTGTTGGGAGAATATAAAGATCATCCCATGGTAAAAAGATTAGTTGAAAAATCTAAAGAGTGTGATTATATTATTGCTCCTATAGCTGATAATAGAATGTTTCGAATAATTGATTCTTTTGTAAGTGGCGAAATTACAGATGAACAATGTATTCATTGTTTATCGGCCACTAATCTTGGGTACCAATATGTTTTTACAAGTAAAAAAGCACTGAACAATGCAAGGATTGTTGAAAGATGTTATTTGTCTAAGAGTGAAAAAGATTATTATATTTTTTCAAGAGGACAAGAGGCTAAGATGGGAGAGGATAAAGTGAAATTAGCTAGAAGGAAATATAGAGGAAAAGGCAAATATATTGATGAGATATTTGATTAGGAGGATTAGTTGTATGAAAAAAATGGATAAAGATGGATTGTTACTTTGTGATTTACAAGCAGAAGCATTTGAAATATCTATTGACTTGTGTGATACTAGTTCAGATATTTTTGTTAGAAGATTCATGAATAGCAATGCCGCAAAAAATATAGATAATGGTGGAATACTAGAGACAAATCTTCAGTCTAAAGATATAATAGAGGATGTGAATGAGGAATATGGAAAATCTAATTATGGTTCGATAAAATATACGCATAATGAAATGTATTGGATAGGATTTATATATAGATATTTTTCTTACACATATTTACTATCTTCTACACAAGTATATAAGATTATAAAACCAAAAGAATTAAGAGATTTGTTCTTACCTTATCATACATTAAGCCCCGAACAAGCAATTGAACGAATACTTGAAGCAAAACATTTATTGCTAGATGAAAAAGAAGAACTTCAAAGACAATACCAAATATTCAAAAGAATCCGAATGGAGAGTAAAGCATGAGTATTAAAGAAGAGATTTTAAAGTTAAAAGAAGAAAATGATATTTGTATTCTAGCGCACTGCTACCAGAATCCTGAGATTTTGGAAGTGGCAGATTTTGTGGGAGACAGTTTTGCGTTAGCTGTGGAAGCAGAGAAGGTGCAAAACAAAAATGTCATTATGTGTGGTGTTAGATTTATGGCAGAGACCGTTAAGATTCTATCGCCTGACAAGACAGTGTATCTTTCAAACAAGAACGCAGGTTGCCCTATGGCAGAGATGATGGACAAAGCGCTTATATCAGAAGTTAAGAAGCAGTTTCCAGATTATATGGTAGTAGCTTACATTAACACTACATCTGATCTTAAGACTGTGTGCGATGTGTGTGTTACTTCATCTTCAGCGCAGAAGATTGTGTCTAAGTTAGATACAGATAAAATCTTGTTTATACCAGATTGCAACTTGGGAGATTACATCTCAAAGCAGATTCCAGATAAAGAATTCAAACTTTTAAATGGCGGATGTCCTACACATGCTAGGATAGAGCCAGAAGATGTGCTAAAAGCAAAAGAGGCGCATCCAAACGCATTGTTCTTGGTACATCCAGAGTGTAAGCCAGCAGTAGTGGAACTTGCAGACTATGTGGGTTCAACCACAGGTATTATGAACTTCGCCAAAGAATCTGACCACGATGAATTCATTATAGGAACAGAAAATAATATAGCAGTTCATCTATCAAACGAATGTCCAGAGAAGAAGTTCTACACAGTAACTGACACATTCGTATGTCCAAATATGAGATATACTACTTTGGAAAATGTGCTAGAGTGTTGCAAAGGTGAGGGAGAACAGATAGAACTAGATGAGGAAACTAGAATCGGTGCAAAGAGATGTATCGATAAGATGATAGAGTTAGGCTAGGAGAAAATTATGAGCAAAGCCTTAGTGGCAATGAGCGGCGGCGTAGACAGTAGTGTAGCAGCCGTTTTCATGAAAGAAAAAGGATACGACGTGATAGGAGTGACAATGAAACTTCACGACGAAAGCGATGCTGAAGTCGATATGGAGGGTACTTGTTGCTCTCTTAGTGATGTGGAAGATGCCAGAAGCGTCGCAAATAACCTAGATTTTCCATATTACGTATTTAATTTTAAAGCTCGTTTCAAAGAAGAGGTGATAGATAAATTTGTAGACTGCTATATTCACGGCAGAACGCCTAACCCTTGTATCGATTGTAATAGATACTTGAAGTTTGACGAACTAAAAAGACGTGCAGAGGAACTTGGTTGCGATAAGATTGTGACTGGTCATTATGTGCGCACTAGATATAATGAAGAAACTGGAAAGTATGAACTTCTAAAGGGAGTGGATGATTCGAAGGACCAGAGCTATGTATTGTATCATCTAACTCAAGATTTATTAGAGCATACAATGTTCCCACTTGGAGATTTCACAAAAGATCAAATTCGTGAGAAAGCTAGTGAGAATAATCTTATAAATGCTGATAAGAAAGAAAGCCAGGACATTTGCTTTATCCCAGACGGAAATCACAAGAGGTTTATTGAAGAGTACACTGGCGATAAGATAGGCTACGGAAAGATTTTAGACATCAACGGAAAGCAGATTGGAACTCATCAGGGATACTATAGATTTACAGTAGGCCAGAGAAAGGGCTTCGATGTGACAAGAGAAGGTAGACACTATGTGTTAGATATTAAACCTGAGACTAATGAGATAGTGGTAGGGCGCGAGAAAGACCTCTACAAAGGAAGCCTAATAGCAGATGATTTCAACTGGATAAGTGGAGAGGCACCAACAGAACCTATCAAGGTAGATGCTAGAACTAGATACCACAAGCCTTTGGCGAAGGCCACAGTGACAGTGCTAGAAAATGGAAATGTAAAAGTAGAGTTTGATGAGCCGCAAAGAGCGATGACCAAGGGCCAGTCAGTAGTATTGTATGACGGAGATGTAGTGTTAGGTGGCGGTACAATAATAGAAGTAGAATAAAACACAATAATAGAAGTGAAATAAAACTCAATAATAGAAGTAGAATAAAATAATATAAAAATAGAAAAAAAGGATGTAGCAAATTGCTACATCCTTTTAACATATTATTTCTTCTTAACTTTCTTTATCTTAGACCATGCACCGTATAATTTCTTCTTACCGTTTAACTTGTAAGCGCGAACCTTTACATATAATTTCTTTTTCTTCTTAAACTTCTTAGAAGTAACGGTGTAAGTCTTCTTGTATTTCTTATAAGTTTTCTTAACTAAAGCGCCTTTGTTCTTCTTAGCTTTTTTCTTTGACTTGTAAACTGCTAGCTGATATCCCTTAGCGCCCTTAACCTTCTTAAACTTAACCTTAATCTTCTTAGCACTCTTTCGTTTGGCACTAGTTACTTTAACTTTGCTAGGCTTTGTAACGACAGGGTTCACTGGTGGTTTAGGGTCATCTGGGTAGATACTCTCGAAAGCACCACTGCTAACAGGAAGTAAGTATAGCGCGTAACCAGATGAACTCTCACCCTTTGTAGGTTTCATCATATAGATGCCAGCTTTAGTAGCGACAGCACTTCTGTCTAAGTTATCAGCAAAACTATCTGCCTCTGTGTAGTATGTTGGTACAAACTTGTCTGTTCTAGTATCGAAGATGTAAATATTTCCATAGCCATCTAGTGATGGACCAAAGAAGATAGGACCGTTCTTAGTTTGTGCATAGGTTGCAAAGTATTCAGGGAATTCTATATCCAGACTATATTTTCCAATAAATGGAATCGTAGTATCTAGTTTTTGCCATTGCTTATCAAATTTAAAGATATCCCTTCCTATACATTCTTCAGGCGGTGTATTTGGCTTTTCTATTGAACCAAACATAGAGTATAAATTGCCGTTAGATGCAACCAATTTAAAGTTTAATCTTTCAACATCCCAATCACCATAGTAGTGGTAAGTATCACTAGAAATATTGTATGAGTACAATCCCTTATAAGTTTTAGTTGTAATACCCTCCTCGCTGGATTCATAGAAATACTTCAAATAGTAAAGCATTCCATCCATATATACGAAATCGTCAAAAGATTCAGTTATAGTGTCAGTAGTAGCTTGATCACTCAACTTCTTAAATGACCATGCTGGATTCGCTTTGTTCAAATCTATTTGACATAGATAGTAAGTGCTTTCCTCATCAAAATTAGTATTGATTACCGTGTAAACTTTTCCGTCGCCTCCGGCAAAGAGATTGCGAACAGAGTTATTAATTCTAACATTATTTTCAATGTCATATAAACTATAGTTCTCCGTTAATAATGATGAGTGAGCAAATTCATTCATCATATTAGTGCCCGCCAAGGTAGCCAACTTATTGTTGACTAGCTTTTGAACCTCTCCAGTACTTGTGTTGATAGAAAATAGGTTTGCGCCCTTGCTATCTGTAAATAGTGATTGCTTTGGTAAATCGTCCGTGTTTAGTCTACCATTTTCCTTGGATTTGACCGCTTCAAAGGAAGTGATTTTAGTAAGTTTCTTTTCACCCTTTACTAGGAATGAAGCCTTGCTAGCCTTTTCACCCTTGGCATTTTCCATAGTAAATCTTGTGTGAGTGTTAATGAGAGAAGTGGCGTTGTAGATAGTAGTTGATTTTCCATCAGTGCTAAACTGAACATACATACCCTTGTCAGATTTATTTACTGGAATAGTAGTAGGAACAGCGCCTTTCACATTTAATCTCTCATATTTCAAAGCAACTCCGCTAGACATATTAAGTCCTTTTAGAGTAATAGTCTTTTTGTCTGCATCCACCACTGCATCTGAGATGCTTGGTTTAGCAGCGTCTATATTGTTAAGATTCAACTGTCCGCCAGATGAACATAAGTCTTTGAGTAAATCTTTTTGATCCACACATGTTAATAGTTTTGATTTGAGTTCTCGCGTATAGTCTGCTCCTGACTGTCCTTTATCTTGTGGATCCAATGCAGCAAGCAATGCCACAGCACCTGCAGTGGCAGGTGAAGCCATAGAAGTTCCTGAGAATAATTCATAAGAATTTTGTGCCTTTATTTCAATGTTTGGTTTTGAGAAACCAAATGAGTCTATATAGAATGAAATGTCGTGCTTTGCACCTTTGTCCCAGCCTTCATTGGCTCTTGGATGTAGACAAACAGCAAAACCTACTTCTCTGCCATCCAATTCGCTGTAAGGTAATATTTGACTTGGATGATCTTCTGAAGGAGCGCTGAACAAACGTCTAGATTGTTTGTCGTACTTTTCATTCATAGCGCTACCAGCGCCTCCGCCCACCATCTCAAGTGAACCATCATGGTTTTTCACAACTTCGCCCACAGAAATACCAACGCCTAATTTTTCGCCCTTGCTCGCCATCTGGTATAGACATGAGAATTGAGTGTTGTCTACGCCTGTAGTTTCTGGGTTTTTGTTATATGGGAAGTATAGATAATACTCACCACCTAATTCAGCGTCTTTAATAGTCCACTTCAAAGAAGCAGCATTATCTTGATTACTAATATAAGTGCTCTTATCTATTTCAATTATATTTGTGGCTTCACCTATGTTTATTGGTCCTTCGCCCATAGTTGATATAACAGCTTCGTCAGATGTGATTTGCTGTTTGAATTTAGATTCTCCGAACTGGTGCACGCTTTCATCGCCGCGTTTAGCAGGAGTAATCTTGTTATCAACAATAGTCTGATCTTTTGTAAATTCAGCAGAGTAGTCTACCAATTCAGATAATTTGGCATCATCATATACTGCCGGGAAGAATGTAGGATAAGCAACGGTAGAAATAACATTGAAGCCCGGTGCAAATAAATCAACAGTGGATTTACCAAAGTTAGAAAAACCAGCAACCTTTCCTTCTTCAGTTCCGCAACCAACTACCACTTTGTATTCTGAAGGAGCACTTCCAGGGTTATCTGTTTTAGCATCAAGAGACATAGTTTCGTTGCCTGCAGCCACGCAAGTCAAGATGCCTGCTTCACCAGCTTTTTTTAAAACTTCTTCATAAATATCCGAATTTCCTGCTGAAGTAGACCACGAGCAGTTAGTGGCAACTACATTTACGCCCTTCTCTTTAGCTTTAATAGCATAGTTAAAAGCCCCCACAGCTGGGAATAAAGCAGGGTCTTCTTGAGGTACATCCATACTCAAAGCCATAATTTTAACATTGGCTTTTGATGCCACGCCGTAAGTTCCCTTGCCATTATTTGCTGTTGCACCTATAATACCAGCACAGTGAGAACCGTGTCCTACTGGGTCGTAGTCTGGGTCTTTATCACTGTTGATACCAAATGCGTATCCATGCTCACCCTTTAGACCAATGTTTCCAGGGTTAGTCCACATATTATCTTTCAAATCCTCGTGAGATGAAATAACACCAGAGTCTATAACGGCCACTACCACTTCGTTGTCGTCTTTAAGTTTAGACCAAGCAGCAGATGCGTTTACTGAATTCATATCATCTGGACTAATGCCACGAGGGTCTACACTTTTACCGCTAGCATTATCGGCTTTAGGACCATTTACGTGGTAAGCAGTAGAAGATAGCGGATCATTACAATCATAACTATCAAATGCTTGAGTCTCAATCTTAGAGTTAGGCTCCACGCTCTTTACCTTATCGTTAGCAGACAAATCTTCTATCATAGATTTTGTACTTTGACTATCTGAGTGTACAAGCACAATAGTCATATCGTCAAAGACCACAGAATCTTCAATCACAAAATCATCTAAACTTAAGCCAATAATCTCCGCCAAAGAATCGGCTTCCTTTGCCGCTTCCTTGCCTTCGCCAGTGGCATCCATAGTATTACCATAAGAATCACCTATCTCATCAGATTTCTTCGCACTAGCCAAAGACTTAGTGGAAGAGTCCTCAATATTTTTATCCTTAATGGTAACGATAACATCGCCAGGCTCGTAAGTTCCCTTCTTAAGATTGATTTCTGTTTTGTCGGCGGAAGCAGTAAAGTTAAATGCATCAAAACTAAACATCATCGCCATAGACAAAACAATAGCTAATACTTTTTTAAACATAACTATCTCCTTTTTCTTTTGATTTTTAGTGTAAAATTCCTCTTTGAAAAATATTATATCACAATAAAAAACATAAGGAATTATTTAGAAAGAAAATATTAAAAAGTGGTGGAAAACACGATTAAATGTGGGTATAATTATATCGGTTATTGAAAAGGAGATTAGAAAAAATGAAAAAAATTTTATCATTATTAATCGTAATAACACTAGTTTTTGGAGCGCTTGGTACTATTAATACACAGGCATCCACAGGTTCTGCTTATAATGCAGTTAAAAATATTTATAAAAAGTATTGCCCTAAGGTAAAGAATATTAAGAAAAAAGACATGTTCGGTAGATACTCAAAAATACTTGGCGTTCTTTCAGTAAAAGGACTTAAATCATACAAAGTAGGACAGTCGTTTGAAGGAAAGTCTAAAAAAACAGAGCGTGTAGTTGTTATTGTTCAGGCTAAGAAGAAAAGCCAAGTAAAAGGAATTAAGAATAAATTTAAGAGCTATGTAAATACTAGAAAGGGAGCTGCTAAGAGAGGATACTTTTCTAAATATGGTAAGAAAGTATTAAATAAGGCTAGCATTGGTTCAAAAGGAAAGTATGTATACTTACTTATGCTAGATGCCTCAGGAAACAAGAAAGCAAAAGCAGCAGTTAAAAAAGCAGCTTAAAACTATTAGTAAAAAATGAGGGAAACAAATTCCCTCATTTTTATTTTAAAGAAGGAGTGAAAGATGAAAAAAGTTATTGGAATAAGTATTATAACGATTATGTTTGCGTTTGGTTTAGTGTGCTTTGCCAAAGGCACAACTTCTAAAGCAGAAGAGCAGACTACCACCAAGGTGCCAGAGACCACCACGCATAAAAAACAACCATCAAAGAAAATCACACTTAGCACTCCAAAACTAAAAATAAAAAAGCATTACGAAAAACATATTAAACTTGACTGGAATAGTGTAAATAAAGCGCAGAGTTACAGGATTCTTCGCGCAAAAAAAGGCGATGGTTTTAAATTAATTAAGAAAACTAGCAAGAGCGCATTTACAGATAAAAAAGCAAAGAAGAGAACCACTTACAAATATAAGATAGTGGCAGAAACAAAGTCAGGTGGAAAAACCTATACAAGTAAAGAGTCAAAAGCCAAGAGTGTTTATGTTCTTCCAAAAAATCCTAAAGTTGTAATTTGTGGAGAATGTTTTGTGGAGGGTATGAAACTTTTCGCTAATAAATACAAACCTAAGAATTCACATTTGGTATATAAGATTGGAATTAGTACAATCGGAATGCTTAATGATAACTATATAAACTACAAGGGCTCATCTATAACAGCGATTGAGAGAATTGCCTACTATAATCCTGACCGCGTTTATTTCTTGATTGGAATGAATGAGGCAAAGGGTGGAAACCCAAACAATACAATTAAGAACTATAAGAAAGCATTTAAACTTCTAAAGAAGATTAACCCTCATATTGAGATGGTTTTAATGGCACTTCCTCCAGTGGGAAGAAGTCATAGTTCTGGATTTGCTAGCAATCCAAAGATTAACAAATATAACAAGGCATATAAAAAATATGCAAAAAAGACTAAGAATGTGTTTTACTACTCAAGATATCGCAAACTTATTTCAGATGGCGCAGGCTATTTGAAGGCAAACGGTGGTGACGGTGGTCATTGGAATTCGAGTGGCACTATTAAGGTAGTAAAAGATTTGAAAAAACATTCAAAGTCATTAACAAAAAGATAAAAGCATTTAAAAACGTTAACAAAAAGATAAAAATCACTTACAATAAATAAATCAAACTTTTAAGGAACGCAAATGGTATTTAGTAGTTTAATTTTCCTAGTGATATTTTTGCCAATCACATTGTTGGTATATTATATTGCTCCAACTAAATTACGAAATCTATGGCTACTAATAGTCAGCCTGATCTTTTACAGTTGGGGAGAACCAGTGTACATTTTGCTGATGCTTTTCTCCATACTTCTAAACTATGTATCAGGTCTTTTGATTAGTCGGACGGATGAATCGAAAACGGGTAAGCGCAAAGCCTTGCTCGCTATTTCCGTTATCATCAATGTCGGACTTTTATTTGTGTTCAAATATGCCGACTTTACTATCGGCACTTACAACTTTATCTTTGGTAAACACATTCACCTACTTCATATCGCACTTCCAATAGGAATCAGTTTCTATACATTCCAGGCAATGTCATACGTGATAGATGTTTACCGCGGCAAAGTAAAGGGCAACAAAAATATAATCAACTTCGCTACATATATCACAATGTTCCCACAGTTAATTGCTGGACCAATTGTCCGTTACAAAACTGTGGAGAAAGAACTTCGTGAAAGAAAGTGCACAGTAGATGATTTCTACCAGGGCATTATCAGATTTACTATCGGTCTCGGTAAAAAAGTACTTATAGCTAACAATGTGGCCATTATATTTAAAGAGATATCAGCCATGCCAAAAGAACAGCTATCCACATCTCTTTCGTGGTTAGCAATTCTAGCATTTACACTTCAAATATACTTTGACTTTTCAGGTTATTCAGATATGGCCATCGGTATGGGACGTATGTTAGGTTTCCATTTCCTAGAAAACTTTGATTATCCATACGAATCAAAATCTATTACAGAGTTTTGGCGCAGATGGCACATCTCACTTAGTACGTGGTTTAAAGAATACGTATACATCCCACTTGGTGGAAATAGAAAAGGTGTCCCAAGACAAATCTTTAATATCTTCATCGTTTGGTTGTTAACAGGATTCTGGCACGGTGCTTCATGGAACTTTGTTCTTTGGGGAATTTACTATGCAGTCCTACTTATTATTGAGAAATTATTCTTGCGAAAATTCTTAGAAAAACTTCCTTCTATAATAGGAAGAATCTATTCGATTATAGCATTCGTTTCTGGCTGGGCTATCTTTGTACTTAGCGACCTAAAGCATAGAGGCGATTTTATTAAAGCATTATTCTTTAATGCACAAAAAGGTTTAGTAGATCGTCACACAGCATATCTACTAATTAGTTTCGGCGCGCTACTAGTGATTGGAATAATAGGTTCCACATCCATTCCAAAGAGAGTGACTAACAAATTGCTAGCACGAAACGTGGCAGTAAAAAGTATTGTACAGATGGTGTTTGTAGTAGTGATACTAGCGCTTTCAATTGCTTTTATAGTGTCAGACACTTACAACCCATTCTTGTACTTTAGATTCTAGGAGCAGTAAATGGAAAAGAAATTCAAAATCATTACAATCATATTATTTATGGTTATCCTATGTGGTGTAGGTCTATTTACTGTGCTTAATGGAGGAAAGAAGTATTCTGTATTTGAAAAGAGAGAACTAGCGTCTTTCCCAAAGACAAATGTAAAGACTATAACAAGCGCCAAATTCCAATCTGGCCTAGACAATTTCCTAAACGACCATGTAGTATTTAGAGACCAGTGTATCTACACAACTACTGTGGTTGATAAAATGATGGGACGTTCAGATAAGGATGATGTGTACTTTGGCAAAGATGGCTATTTAATTGAAAAGAGTATAAGTGCTTCGCCTAAAAAGATAAAAGAAAATGTTGATTATCTAAGCACTTTCGTAAATATGGCAGCAGACAGCATGGGAAGTAAGAATGTGAAGGTTGTTTTAATTCCAAATAAGGAAAATGTTCTTACAGATAAGATGCCAAAGTTTGCACCGGTATCTAATGAAAATATCAAAATGAAAGCAATGCTTTGGAAATCATTGAAAGATAAAAGTATGCTAGTTGATTTAACTAAGAACTTACAGAAACATAAAGATGAATATATTTACTATAAGACAGATCATCACTGGACAAG
>CAJOMD010000025.1 GCA_905235555.1 uncultured Eubacterium sp. | reverse complement strand
TCATTTAAACCTTCCACAGCAGCCTGACCGTATGCACGAATAAGTCCTCCAGTACCAAGAAGCGTTCCACCAAAGTATCTTGTAACAAGTATCAAAGTATTATGAATATTTTTATTTAAAAGTACTTCCAAAATAGGCTTTCCTGCCGTGCCCTGTGGCTCACCGTCATCAGAAAACCTTTGCACTTCATTGTTTGCGCCTACGCAAAAGGCGTAACAATTATGTCTAGCATCCCAGTACTCCTTCTTAAGACTCTCGATTGTTTTAAGAGCCTCCTCCTCAGTCTCTATAGGAATAACATGAGCAATAAATCTAGACTTCTTCTCTACCACTTCGCCAGTGCCTTTTTCACTTGTAATAAAGTATTCTTTCATATCAAACCTCACGCCCTACTATAACATACTTTATATAGTTTATAAAACACATTTAAATCACTATCTATAGTGTTAAAACACACTTTTTTCACTTTATAAAACTATACTTATTTGATATAATACGAAAAGCGGAGGAAACCTATGAATTTCGGATACAAAGAGACTATAAAGAAACAAGAAGACCTAGTTTCTATCAAAAACAAGGTAATCTCAAAATCTAAGATGACATTCTTAAAAGTATGTCTTTTTATTGTATTTTTATTTATCGCAACCGGCATTTTCCTAGGTCTTGGAGTTGTTCACGGAATTATTAAGAGTGCACCTAATATTGATAATGTCTCAGTTCTTCCTTCTTCATACTCTTCCACTGTTTACGATACTAAAGATAAAAAAATAGCCAAGTTAATCACCACTGGTTCTAACAGAATCCGTGTTAGTTTAGATGATGTACCTGAATACATGCAACAGGCCTTTATCGATACCGAGGACGTTCGTTTCTATGATCATAACGGTATTGATATTTATGGTATTGGCCGTGCAGCTGTGACTGCACTTACTACACAGAACGCATCTGAAGGTGCTAGTACACTTACTCAGCAGGTATTAAAAAACAACGTATTTACAGACTGGACAAAGGAATCATCATTCCTTGCTTCTATGAAGAGAAAAATTCAGGAGCAATATCTAGCTGTTCAGTTAGAGCAAAAGACCGATAAAAAAACTATCTTAGAAAACTATCTAAATAGTATTAACTTGGGTTCAAACACTTTGGGTGTGCAAGCCGCTTCACAGAGATACTTTAACAAGAGCGTAAACAAACTTACTCTTTCAGAAGCCACTGTCATAGCCGGCATCACTCAGAACCCTACTAACTACAATCCAATTTTGCATCCAAAACTAAACGGCAAAAGACGTAAAAAAATATTAAGAAATATGCTTAAGCAAAAACATATTTCTCAGGCTCAGTATGATGAAGCTTTAAAGGATGACGTTTATAAGCGTATTCAAAAAGTTAATACAAAGCTAACTAAGAAAAGCACAAGCAATGTATATTCATACTTTGTGGATGAGGTTATAAAACAGGTTATGCAGGATTTGCAAAACCAAAAAGGATACACATATACACAGGCATATAATGCTGTATATAGTGGTGGTTTGAAGATCTACTCTACACAGGACTCAAAAATTCAAAAGATTTGTAACGAGGAAATGTCAGACTCTAGCAACTATCCATATAACACATCCTACTCTTTCAACTGGGCTTGGACTGTACAAAATCCAGATGGCACTGTTGATAACTATAGCGAAAATGATATTGTCGAGTGGCACAAAAAGGTCAAAAAAGAAGATGACTTTAATTTGATTTGGAGTTCCGAGCAGGGATGTAGAGACTGCGTCAAACAGTATAAAAAACATTTGATGAAGAAATACTACAAGAACGGTATGAAGGAATCCGACGGTTATACGCAATTCGAAAGTCTTAACTTTACTCCTCAACCACAGGCTTCACTCACAGTAATGGATCAATATTCAGGTTATGTGAAAGCAATAGTAGGCGGACGTGGTAAAAAGACTGCTAGTTTATCACTTAACCGTGCTTCAGACTCCACAAGACAACCCGGTTCATGTTTCAAAATTTTATCTACTTATGCCCCTGCCATCGATACTATGGGTTACACTCTTGCCACTAAGATTGTAGACTCGCCATTCAAGTACACGACAGGACGTCCAGTTAAGAACTGGTACAGTGGATACAGAGGAACAGTTACAGTTCGTAAAGCTATTGCAGATTCTATGAACGTCTGCGCAGTTAAAACTCTAACTGAGATCACTCCTCAGCTTGGATACGATTATGTATGTAATTTTGGTATCACTACTCTAGTGGAAGGCCAAGATAACAGACAGCCACTTGCACTTGGTGGTATCACAAGAGGAGTTAAGAACTTAGAAATGACAGGTGCTTATGCCACTATCGCCAACGATGGTATTTACACAAGACCAGCATTCTATACAAAGGTAGTTGATAGTTCAGGAAATGTATTACTTGATAACACAAAACCTATCACACATACAGTACTAAAATCTTCTACTGCTACACTTCTTACTCAGGGAATGACAAGTGTTATTACAGAAGGTACTGGTAAATCTTGTAAACTTAATAATATGCCTGTATCAGGTAAAACAGGTACCACTTCTAGTTCATATGACTTGTGGTTTAGCGGATTCACCCCTTATCTTACAGCTTCTATTTGGACTGGATATGATGAGAATAAAGAGTTGGCCGGAGACCAATCTTATCACGAGAAACTTTGGGCTAAAATAATGAACAGAATTAATGAGGCTAAAAAATATAAAGAAAAGAAATTCAAAATTTCAAAAGACGTTAAGAAATATTATGGCGGTGGCGCTAATGGTGAATACTTCGCCACAGGAACAGAGCCTGATGGTTCACACGAAGAAGGCGAAACTGAATCATATGACTATAATTATGATTATGATTACAATAATAACCGCACCACTACTAAGAGCCAAAAGTCCACTCAAAAAACTACAGTGGCACCAACCAAGAAAACAGCTGAGACCAATGCTGTTGCCCCTACCAAAAAACAGCAACCTCAGCAAACACAAAAAAATCATTGGGATAATTAATTAAATATTTATTTATATACAAAAGAAACAAGATAGGTCCTTACTAGAAAAGTCGTTCGGTACCTATCTTGTTTCTTTTTTGATTAATTATTATTTAACTTTAGATTTCTTTACTTTTGACCAAGTGCTGTATACTTTCTTCGAACCATCGTAGTTGAATGCTCTGGCTCTTACATACACTTTCTTCTTGCCTTTAAGTTTCTTTGACTTAATTGTTAGTTTAAGTTTTGTTGTAGTCTTCTTAACAAGTGCTTTCTTATTAGCCTTAGCATTCTTCTTTGTCTTATAAACTGCTACTTGATATCCTTTTGCACTTGTAGCCTTCTTAAGAGTTACTTTAAGTTTCTTAGCGCTCTTCTTCTTTTTAGCTTTTGTGATTGCTGTAGTTCCTGGCTTCTTAGCTTTTGCCTTTCCTTTTGTGGTCTCAGGAGCCTTTGTAGTAGGCTGAGCCTTTGTAGTTTCAGTAGGAGCTTGTGTAGTAGACTCCTCTTCTTCTCTTCTATAGTCCGCATCAGTCTTTAGTTTATCAATCTCTTCCTTAGCCGCATCAGCAATATCAAATACTCTTGAAATTGCTTTTTCTACATCTCCACCTTCTACTTGAACGTTATAAATATTATCTTCAGCTTTATCTATGATTGAATACATCATATTAACTTCTGCTTCTCTGTAATCATCAGGATTCTTATATGAATTGAGTTCATCCACTTCTTCATCTTTAACTATTTCTAGCGCAATTTCTGGCCATACTTTGTTAAAGACATCAGATAAAACTTCTTTTGCTCTTAGAATATCTTCAGTTGATGAGGCATTGTTAACTGAATCTATGTATGTATCCATAGCCTCTTTCAAACTTGCCTCTTGCTCATCATTTATTAATCCAGAAGCCTTTGCAGAATCAATATAACCATACAATGTAATAGCATCATTTATAGATTCATCTATTTCTTCAGAAGTATTTTCATTTATAATGTTAACTATTTCGCCCACAGGATTAATGACTTCTTCGCCATCCTTTTCGTATTTAATAGTTATCTTATATGTTCCTGTGTCGCCGGCAGTAAACTTATAGCTACCATCTGCTTCTTTTGTAATATGAGCATCTTTATCAGTCTCGTCCAACTTAATATCCAATAATGTTGGAACATTATCCATAGTTTTAAGTTCTTTTGGACTGATAACATCGCCAAACTGATCATAGTAAACAACATACTGCTCAAGGTTCTCAATTACACAAATATCACCTTCACCTATTGTTCTAGCACTCTTATCATCTTTGAGCTTGTCAAAGTCTAGATTTATGTTTGCAACTTTCTTGTCATACTCTACTGTTACATTGATATCATCAATATCTTGCGCGTAAGCCGATGATTTCTTTGGAGTGACATGAACTTGATATTCGCCAGGCTGAGTAGCCTTTAGTCTTACTACGCTATTAACCTCTCCAGTCACATCATCTTTTTCTTTTTCAATGACAATCTTTGCACCTTCCACATCTTCATCTAATGAGAAGTTAAGTGCAGGCCTGTTTGTATCATACTTGCCGTCAAATTGAGTGGTGTAATCCACGTATCTCTCTAAATCTACTGTCGCAGTTTGGTCTTTATCAGTCAGTTTAAGCGGATCTGGGTCTTCAGTCTTAATAACAAGATGCGCATCCTCCTCCACTTGGATAGTGATAGGTTCTATATCATATCCATTCACATTTGCATTTATCTTATAAATGCCAGGTTTGTATGCAAAGAAGCTGTCGTCCTTTATTTCAGCATCATCTGTTTCCACAGCTAGCGAGAATGATGAATCAGGCTTTTGACCTGTCCACTCAGTTCCGTACTGATTCAAATATCTCAACTGATTTCTTAGATTATCAACTCTTACTACATCATCTTTGTCCTCTAGCATCAAATCCTTTTTGCTAAGAGCTGGATCTTTAAATAAAATAGATTCTAACCACTCTTCTTCTGTTATCTTTAATTTGATAGGACTAATCTCAAATCCTAAATCTTCTCCGTCTTCATTCACTGCTTTAGCTTTAACTCTATATGCTCCACCTGCAGTAATTGTAAGTATATTGTTCTGATCTATAAAAGCATCTTCAGTTTCTCTACCGTCATTATCAGTTACGCTAAACTCTATTGTAGGTTTGCTACCTGTCCACTTTTCACCATACTGATCATACATAGAAATATAACTGCCTAGATTAAATCCTTTTTCACTGCTCTTCTTAGTAATAGTCAAATCATCCTCATCCAAGTCGCTTGGCTTGTTAAACTGGATAGAAGATAGTTTTGCTTTCTCTGCTATTTCTATTTCTAACCAATCTGAAGATAATTTCACTCCATTCGTATTTATACAATAAGCTCTAACTTTGTATTTTCCAGCCTTTGTAGGTGTGGCGATACCGCTTTCATCCACTTGCAAACCTTCATCTCCGTCATCTTCCCAGAGAAGTTGGATGTTTTTCCTCAAGCCATTACCATCAATAGCCCTTGCCTTAAGCACACTGCTTAAGTTAACTTCTTCTCCCACTATGCCTTTATAATTTCCAGACAATTCAACTGTTTGCACGTTCTTTGATTCATCTTTTGGATTAATGCTAATAGTAGGAACAGATACTTTTCTAATCTGCTCTGGAGTCATATATGGCTGGTCATCTACCAAGTTTTCATTTGTTACAATCTTGGCATCATCATTAATTACCCACTTAACATACTGCGAAGGTTCAGTGTCTCCCCACGCACCCGAGTTAGCAACTTCGATCCACTGACTATCCATATCGTCATCAGTCACAAGAGTTAATACTCCATTCTTAACTCTTCCGTCTCTTGGATCTAAGTCCTTATCGCTTCCATCTTCTATTACATTTCTATCCTCATCTAACAAGTTCCACGCTCCCCAACTATCTTGGAATCCATGGAATTCAACGTTTCTATTATTGTTTGCTTCTAATTCCAAGCCATCTAGGTAAATTTTCTCGCCTGGTTTAACATCAAACTGTTTCTTATTATCTTTTACGCCCACTGAACCCAATAGATAAAGTGGTATTACTTGATCTACTGAGGATGTAATATTGTTCTGCTTAGAATTATGAATCATAGCCTTTTCCATCAAAGGTAGTTCTTGACCCATATCTTCTAGAGTACTCTTTTGTCCTGTTCTAGATGATGGAATATTATGAGTATCTCTATCATCTAGTGCTAATTGAATACCCACTTCATTCCAATTTATCTTTTCACTCTTATTCCAAGCACCTTTATCACACCAAGTTGTGTATTTTCCTTTGGCGCCGTCATAACGCTTAGTATCTTTATTTATTACTGATCTATTATATAAACTTCCCAAAGCGCTACATCCACTTGTAGCATAGTCATCTGAACCGTCAAACTTAATAGACATCCACTGCTTGTCATATCTACTATTATCAATAGCGCCGAACCAACCGTTGAAGTAATCGCCACTCATTGCAAAAAGAGCAACTTTATAACTTAGTACAACTGGTTGTTGATAATGCTCTTCTACAGTCTTATTATCAAGACTCTGATTAATCTTTGCTGTAGTATGGCCTGGAAGTGTAACTTCTGTGTTTACATTCTTAGTTTTAGATGTGGACTTAGTCTGTGTCTGACTCTTTGTAGTAGTCCACGTTTCATGCCACGAATTACTTATTGATAATGTACATCTAGGGAACATACATGCATCGTCTCCTGTAGTTCCGAATCCACCAATATTCCATTCAGCTCCTATTGTTTGCTCCATTCCCCACTCGAAGGATTCTTCCTGTGAAATTGAACTTTCTTCAGTATAGGTGTTTTCTAATCCTGTAGATTGTGTAGCTTCATGGTCAGTATTATTCTTTAGGTATGTGGTTGCACCATCTTGTTTATCTTCTTTAAAACTAATGCCTACTAATTCTTGATCTCCAGCATCACCATTTAGGATTGCCGGACCATTATCATATTTATCAGCAGCTTCTACAAACTTAATGTTCTTTGCAGCCACAGGAGTTAAGTCGAAGTCATATACTGCTAATCCGAATGATACATAATCATAATCACCTGATGCTCCAGCTCTGTTAACAGAAGTAACAACGTTACAAAAACCTGCTCCAGACTTATCATCGTCCAAATCTGGTAGCCTAAACTTACTATCAGTCTTTTGCTTTGCATTTCCTAAGAAATCGTCTACAGATACATCATTATCGTCAGAACAATTTCTAAGAGACTGTCCCATCATTTTACGGGCATCTGCCAAACTTGAAATTTGAGAAATACCTTCAGTTCTCACTTCATCCCAACATATTTCTCCTTTGTGGTTATAGTATGGGTTTCTAAGTTCTTTAGATAAATCAGCTATAGACCACTTATCACTATATCCCTTGATGTCCTTTTTGTTTGTTGAGAAATGTCTATCAAATGACTCTTTATCGAGTGGATTTGATGACATCATTCCTGAACCTTCAATAGTAACCAACTGGTTAGCCTGATCTCTAAAGATACCCTCAGCTATAACGCTCCATTTAGGGAATATCTGGTTTTCAGCTATTCTCTTTAATGTAGCATCATTTAAATTCATTGTGCTTTCGCCACTAGGATTAAGTGAAGAATCCTTGCTCATATTGTAATAAGTATATGGATCTAGCGTAAATGACTTAATACCCGTCCTATTCTTTGGCGATACATCATCAGTAGGATAATAATGAACGTCAGTAGCCACTGCTTTTTTCTTACTATCATCCGCAGCCGAAACTTTCTTTGTCACAAATCCATATGGCAAAGAAAATGTCACAGTTAATACAAGCGCCAACGTACAAGTGGCCACTCGCTTACTTAATAGTCTTAGTTTTTTCATAATAGACTCCTTCATATATTATTTATTTCTCCAACGTTTTCTTAAGATATGTGCTGCTGCTTTCGGCTGTCTGTTTCTTGTGAAAACGCCCTTTTTATTTCCGTCTACTCTGTTTAAGCCCTGCTTTGTTTGGAAATCACAATATGCCCAAACATGCTCACCTATCATAAAGTCTAGTTTATCAAAAGTCTTATGGAACTCATCTAAGTATTCACACTGGAATTCTTCTGTAAAGGCTACGGCTGGCAGTTTATGATATCCAGCTATAGTGTCTGCTCCATACTCACTCATAATGATTGGCTTATGGTATTTATCATACCACTTATTCATCTCAAGTTCTAATTGTTGTCCTATTACTTCTATATGAGAGTGATCTGTATACCAAGCATAATATCTATTCACACAAATAACATCCACCCACTGGCTTACTTTATCGCCCTCTGGGCCTGTGGTGTGAACTATTGTGATAGGTCTAGTGTCATCCAAAGACCTCATAGTCTTTACCACCTTCTCAAAGTAAGACACTGCCCCCTCTTCATGAGTAGCCGCCTCATTAGCAATAGACCACATCACAACAGACGGGTGGTTTTTATCACGCTCATACATCTCTTTTAACATATCAAGGTGATGCTTTAATGTGTCTTCGTTCACTCTGTCTCCGCCATAGACACTATTTCCATCCCAGAAACACATTCCAACTGCAGGCACTTCGTCTATCACCACAAAGCCCTCTCTGTCAGCTAGTTTCATATGTTCCTCTGAATATGGATAATGCGAAGTTCTAAACGAATTGGCGCCTATCCATTTAAGCATATTGAAATCTCTAACATTTAGCGCTTCATCTAAGCCTTTGCCGTGGATGTCACTATCTTCATGTCTTCCAAATCCTTTGAAGTAGAAAGATTTTCCGTTTATCAAGAATTCTTTATCAGTCACTTCTATTTCTCTAAAGCCAAACTCTTCTGTATAAACATCTTCTTCGCCTTCTACTTTTAATTTATATAGATATGCTACTCCAGGATTCCAAAGTGTAGGATTATCTATCTTGAGTTCAGTCACATACATATCATCATCTTTTTTGTGGTCGCTATCAACTGTTGCTTTTTCAATCTCGTCAATAGATGCCACTACATTTCCATCTTCGTCTATTACGCTTATTTTCTTTATAATATCAGTAGAGAACACAAATGCTTCTACTTTGCCATCATTAGTTGTCCTTATTACAATATCATCTATATACTTTTTTGGCGTAGTATATAATTTAACCGGTCTATGAATACCGGAGTAATTGTAAAAATCAAAATAAGTCTCTTGGTAATGATATCCATCTGGATGTTTCTCATCATCTTCTGTTATCACTTCGCCACAAGGAATACATGTCCAATCAAGGACATTACTTAGTGCAACTGTAAGTCTATGCTCTTCTACACTTGAATTTTCAATTAACTCAGTGATTTCCGCTTCAAAGGGAGTAAATCCACCCTTATGGTGAACAACTTCCACTCCGTCCACATACACAACTGCATGATGTGTAGCACTTCCGAATCTTAAAACGATTCTTTTACCACTCCAACTATCCGGAATAATAAAATCGCGCTCATACCAAACATTACCTACATGCTCTTTGCTTTCCTGATCTGTAAAAAGATCATTGTAACTAGCAGGTACTGCCATAGGCACAGCATCACTAAGCGGTTTCTCATACCACTTTTCTTCTATACCAACATTGTCAGTATCAATCTTAAAATTCCAAATGCCGTTTAGATTTTTAACTTCTCTTATCTTGTTCTCTATTGGATATAGCATAGTTTCCCTCCGCCAAAAAATCTCTAGTTTTATATTATCAAAAATACAAACAATTACAATAAAAAGCCGAAACCCATATAGGATTTCGGCTTAAATTGTTGTTTGTACGCAATCTATTTCACACTTGTTTGATTGTCTTTTAATATCTTTTCTAATTGGATCTTTAAATCTGCAAAATCTATTTTAGCTGTATTATAAACATCTTCCATCCTAAGTGTTTGATACTTATGTGCCGCTAAATCTCTTAAACCCGCAGCTTCCTTCCATGGTACTTCTTTATACTCACTTCTTGTTTCTGCTGTCACATTTTTTATAAGTTCACCAATATTAATAACTGTCATTCCAACAGCACGCTTTATCGCCTCATTATCTAGAAATTCTTCAAGAGACATTTCTCCAAGTAGTTCATTACTTACTTTTATTTCACTTAAAATTTTTTGTAATATAATAACATCTCTATGCTGCATATAGTTCCACCGTGCTTTCCACTTCTATCAAATCTGTATCTCTTAAAGGTCCATGAATAATATCAACCTCTAGTTCTAGCGCTTGTTCAAGTTGATTTCTAATCCTTGATAACATAATAAGTGTAATAGGTTCACTAAACTCCATTATCAGGTCAACATCACTTTCTTCGGTATTTGTTCCATTTGCACGTGAACCAAATAAGACTATTCTAGAAATAGGATACTCTTTTGTTACATCTAATATTCTATTTTTTAATGTTTCAATAGTCATATACTATACCTCTCTTCAGCCTTATTATATCATTTTTTTAGTAGTTGTACATATAAAAGGGATTATCGATTAACAGTTATATTTTTTTAATCATCTTCCATATTAGCAATGCCGTAATATTTTTCAAAATATACTGTTAATCTTTTAATAAGTCTTTGCTTTAAGATTTCTCTATCCTCACTTTCAAACAATGATACTGGTGGCATTATCTTTCCTAGCGAAGTTCCAGTTGTCTTAATGTATCCATCTTTAAAACAATTCTTCAGATACTTTCGTAGTTCTGCTTCATTAAGGTTATCTTCTTCAACTAGTTCTTGTATATCTTTTTCTTTTTTTTCGGAGACAAATCTTCTCCACTCAATTAATACATCATCAATATCGTTGACTCCTGCTACAAATGCCTCAATCAATCTCTTCTTACTTCTCAATTCCGGACTTGAGTCAACTGCTCTATTAATGGAAATCAGTAATTCCTTGTCATCACAGTGAGAGTCATGGAACTTCTGAACCAGCATAAGGATATAGTCGATGTTTATTTCAATCTGCTTAACTAGTTCAACTTCAAAAACAACATCTTCGCTTATATCTTCACTTTCTTCCTCTTCACGTTTCCTTTTCCACTCTTCTCTTAAATCTTCATATCTACCAAGATAATCTTGCAAATCTCTATCCGTAAGAACATCTGCTTCTTCAAACTCATCAAAAGAATTAAGTATATTTCTAATTCTTAAGATTGCACCAAATAAAGAAATGAACTCTTTTTGCTTTTCTTCACCTACAATACTTGATTCTGATAACGGGAATTTATCAAACATCTCATTTATCAAATCAACATAACCTTTAATATCCTGTTTACCATCGTTATAGCCGTAGAAATAATCCTTAAATGTTTTCATCAAGACGATTCCACCAGCCTCTTTATCTCCAAACAAAGCAATAGCATCATCTGTTCTTTTTTGAAGATTTCTAAAACAAATGATATTTCCAAACTTTTTCTGCGCATTAAGTATTCTGTTTGTCCTTGAGTATGATTGAATCAATCCATGCATTTTTAAATTCTTATCTACCCACAATGTATTAAGTGTAGTAGCATCAAATCCGGTTAGGAACATATTTACAACAATCAAAATATCAAGTTCTTTATTTTTCATTCTCAAAGAAACATCTTTATAGTAATTGGCAAATCTATCTGATGATGTATCATAATTTGTGTTAAACATTTGATTATAATCATCAATTGCTCTATCAAGAAATTCCTTTGATGTTACATCCAAACGTGATGCATCATCCGAGTTTTCTTCACCTAAGAGACCATCCAAGTTATTTTCTTCTTCATTAGCAGCAAAACTAAATATTGTTGCAATCTTTAGTTTCTTTCTTGCATCTTCTTTCATTTGCTTTTTGAATTCATCATAATATAGTTTAGCTGCCTTTGTTGATGAAACAGCAAATATAGAGTTAAAACCAGATAGTCTTTGGTCATCTTTTATTTCTTCTATTTCTTTTTCCTTTGCTGATGCAACTTCTCCCACATTAGTTATTATTCTATATTGATATGATTTTTGATTTCTGTAAGTTTTCTGATCAAAGTGTTCTAGTATATACTTTGTCACAAGGCTTACTCTCTTTGGAGCTAAAAACGCACTTTCTCTATCAATATCAAATACGTCTTTATCATCTATATCTGGTTCTACTTCCATCGTTTTAATATAATCAACATGGAATGGTAAAACATTTTTATCATTTATAGCATCAACTATTGTATATGTGTGCAACTTATCACCAAATGCCTGCTCTGTTGTCTTAAGATTAACTTTAGCATTTGATGAAGCATTAGCGGCGAATATAGGTGTTCCAGTAAATCCAAAAATATGATAGTTGTTAAACTTTCTTGTTATAGCAACGTGCATATCACCAAACTGGGAGCGATGACATTCATCAAAAATCATAACAACTCGTTGGTCATAAACTGGATGTCTATCATTTTGTTTGATAAACGATGCAAGTTTTTGAATTGTAGTTATTATTATTTTAAAGTCTTTGTGCTCTCCTCTTTCACCTTTGTTTTCTAATTGTCTTGTTAAAACTTTTGTAGAACGGTTAGAGTTTGCAGCACCCTTTTCAAATCTGTCGTATTCTTTCATTGTTTGATAGTCTAGGTCTTTTCTATCAACAACGAATAAAACCTTATCAACATAATCTAGATTACTAACTAATTGTGCAGTTTTAAATGATGTTAGTGTTTTTCCTGAGCCTGTTGTATGCCAAACATAACCACCGCCGGCTACTGTTCCATTCTTTTTATAGTTATTAGCGATTTCAATTCTATTTAAAATCCTTTCAGTAGCAACAATCTGATATGGTCGCATAACCATCAACATTTTTTCAGATGTGAAAACGCAATACTTTGTAAGAATATTTAGAATTGTATGCTTCGAAAAAAATGTCTTTGTAAAATCAACTAAATCTGGAATAATCTTATTGTTAGCATCTGCCCAAAATGATGTGAATTCAAATGAGTTACTTGTTTTAATCTTTCTATTCTTGGAGGATCTCATCTCCTTGATATGATTATCGCGAGTCGAATTAGAATAATACTTAGTATTAGTTCCATTAGAAATAACAAATATCTGTACAAACTCAAATAATCCATTTGATGCCCAAAAACTCTCTCTTTGATATCTATTGATTTGATTAAACGCTTCTCTGATAGCAACACCTCTACGTTTCAATTCAACATGAACCAAAGGAAGACCATTAACTAGAATTGTTACATCATATCTATTATCATGAGTTCCTGAATTTTCTGTGTACTGATTAATAACCTGCAATTTATTGTTGTGAATATTCTTCTTATCAATCAAGGTTATGTTCTTAGTACTCCCATCATCACAATGCAACACCTGTCTATAATCTTCTTGAATTAGTCTTGTCTTTTCTTCAATACTATCATTAGGTTTGGCTAGAACACGATTAAACATATAATCCCATTCTTTATCAGTAAACTTATAGTCATTTAACTCTTCTAATTTCACACGAAGATTGTTTATTAAATCTTCTTCACAATGGATATTAATATATTCATAACTTTGTTCCTGAAGAAGTCTAATAAACTCTTTTTCAAGATCTGCTTCGCTCTGATAGGCATCAGAGCGTTTGCTATCCGGAGTATATTCAGTTACAACTGTACTCTCATTAGTTTGAGCAACAATGTTAAAATAACTCATACATTTTCCTTCTTTTCATAGTTTTCTAATTTTTTAAAATTTAATAATTTGTCACGATAGTATTTATATTGTTTATTGCGCGCTTCTATTTCTGCCGGAAGACCTTCTGATATATCATCACATAAGGCGTCAAACTTATCTAAAACATCTACTATTTCTCGTTGTTTACCTAATGAAGGGATTGCCAGCGTTAAAGAGCGTACTATATCTGAATTCAGGTTTTGCACTGCCCCTCCAAATGAAGCTCTTTTCTTCATTTCGTACTGTATTTCACTAGAATTCAATAAATGGAACAAATAATCTGAAATAAAGAAATCTTCAAAATCACTAATGGCTAACCATCCATCATGAATACAACCATCTATATTTAGAATATAGGGTCTTCCGAAGCTCATAGAATTAGAAAGAATGAAATCTCCTTTTTTTACCGCTCTAGATTTTTTTGCCCCTTCTATGGTTATTTTTTCTAATGTCTTATTTATGTACTTAGAGTTTGGTTTTACATCTCCAATTTTAATCCAGTTAACACCATCTTCATTATTAGTTATATATGCCTTGATTGGTCTTGGAGATGCCCCCCTAACAATATTTGATACATTTCCAAAAGAAACCCGTGCAAATCCAAATATATATTGTAAAAGTCTAATTAGGCTCTGTCTGTCTGTCTGTCTGTCTGTCTGTCTGTCTGTCAAGATTGTTTCGCCTTTTTCTACGAATGTCAAGAGTTGATTGCGATAAAATTCATATTGTTTTTGTCGTGCTTCTATTTCTGCTGGAAGACCTATATTTAGGTCGGAGCATATCTTGTCAAAATTATCAAGAACATCAGTCAACCTTTCTTGTATTTCCATTGAAGGATAACTTACTTTGATCTTTCCTATGTCATCTTTATTGACCTTGATCGGAACGGCATGATGAAGAGTTCTCTTCGATAATTCTTTTCTTCCAACTATACTTTCTATATAATGTTTTAAATATCTTACATTTATCAATTTGTGATTTGGTCTAATCAATGCAAGTGAAACATAATACGCTAAATCTGTTTGCTTAGTCATTATAGCGCATTTACCAATCGTTCCAATTCGCGTCATAAACAAATCATTAATCTGTGGTTTTATTTTATATTTTTCATATGCCTCTTCTGTGATAAACTTTTTATTTTCATAAATATTATTGATATTTTCAACACTAATAAATGGTATTCCTTCTAAAACATATTGTGGTGTTTGATGTGTTCCATCGTAAATATCACATATCTCATCAAGCCTACTAGTCTTCATCCCCCCCCTCTATATTAGGGAAAGAAAGCATTGTGTCTCTGTAGTATTCATACTGTTTCTTCCGAGCTGTAAGCTCGGCTGTAAGTAACGTGAAAGAGTCCAGCACGCGGACTATTTCACGTTGTACCTCCAACGGAGGTACAGCTATCTCAAGCTTTCTAAAATTTGTTTTATTAAACTTTGTTTGACCTACTGGTGATACTATCTTTGAGAGTTTTTTTTGAAATGTTTGACTTGTAAACATATGATATAAGTACCTATTAGATACACTTTCACTTCTGACCCAAATAGCGTTTGGTCCTAATACATTTTTTTCACTATACAATAATTCTGGTTTAATATAATAAACTTCACCACAATTACCAACATTAGGTAAGACCAAGCCTTCTTTGTCAAGTTGCACTCTCCATAAATAATTATAAGCATGCTCATTAACATAAATAAAACTGTCCTTATTTTCAAACTTACTTTTCAAATCTGTTGTTCTAACCAGTTGAGCATATCCAATATCATTCTTAATATACTTAACATTTTGCGCTATGTTTGCAAATGATCCTGCGGCCGTATAATCAGTTATTACATCACATACATCCTCTATTTTTCTAAGTTCGACACCATTGGGGCATAGTCTGTATAGTAATTCTTCTACGCTATTCATTCAAATCACCACCTTCTATATTGGCAATGATTTTAGCAATTTCCTCTCTTAACGTTTGCTCTTTTGCAACGATTTCTTCAATTTCTTTATTGAGAACTTTTATATCTATTTTTTCTCTTGTGTCTTCTTGCTCCACATATGTGGAAACTGATAGATTATATTTTTCTTCTTTTGCAATAAAATCATTTGAAACTAACTTCGTCAAATAATCAACATCTTCTCTGTTGATATATAGTTCCATTATCTTTTCTATGTTTTCTTCCGTAAGTTTATTGTTATTTGTAACCTTAACGAACTGATTGGAAGCATCGACAAACAAGGTTGAATTATCCTTTTTAGACTTCTTCATAACCATAATAGTTGTTGCTATCGAT
The DNA here is from genome assembly GCA_905235555.1 of uncultured Eubacterium sp. Classification (GTDB taxonomy): domain Bacteria; phylum Bacillota; class Clostridia; order Lachnospirales; family Lachnospiraceae; genus Eubacterium_G. Next base: position 6,789 of record CAJOMD010000025.1, on the reverse strand, counting down.
GTTCCAAAGAAAAGGTTACTAGGAAGTTGAATAATTGCATCCACATAGTTATTATCAATCAAATACTGTCTTATCTTCTGTTCTTTACCTCCACGATACATAATTCCTGGAAAGCAAACAATAGCTGCCGTTCCACCAGTAGATAACCAAGATAAAGAATGCATAATAAACGCAAAGTCTGCTTTTGACTTCGGTGCAAGTACTCCAGCTGGAGCATATCTAGGGTCATTTATTAAAACAGGATTATCTTCTCCTTCCCACTTAATGGCATATGGTGGATTAGAAACAATCACATCAAAAGGTTCATCGTCCCAATGTTGTGGATGAATCAATGTATCATCGTTAGCAATATCAAATTTATCATAATCTATGTCATGTAAAAACATATTGATACGGCATAGATTATATGTGGTTAAGTTTATCTCCTGCCCATAAAACCCATTTAACACGTTTTCTTTTCCTAACAGTTTTGCAGATTTTAATAATAATGAACCACTACCACATGCAGGATCATAAACTTTGTTCACTTGCTTTTTGTTTAACGTTGCTATCCTAGTTAATAATTCAGAAACCTCCTGTGGAGTAAAATACTCTCCACCAGATTTTCCTGCGTTACTAGCATACATACCCATCAAATATTCATAGGCATCACCAAAAGCATCAATGGTGTTATCTTGATAATTGCCAAGATTCATTTCCCCTACACCATTGATAAGTTTCACTAATTTATCATTTCTCTTTGCAACTGTATTACCAAGTTTATTTGAGTTTACATCTATATCATCAAACAAGCCTGAAACATCATTCTCACTCTCTGTACCTTTAGCAGAATTTTCAATATTCTTAAATATGTTATCTAATGTAATATTTAAATCTTCGTCTTTAGATGCTCTATCCCTAATATTGCAGAACAATTCGCTTGGAAGAATAAAAAAACCTTTTTCAGCCACTAATGTTTTTCTTACTTTTTCAGCCTTATTGTCTTCTAATTTAGAATAATCAAAATCTTTCCTTCCAGCTTTTCTTTCCAAGTCATTAATATATTCAGCAAAGTTTTCTGATATATATCTATAAAACAACATTCCAAGAACATATTGCTTAAAGTCCCAGCCATCGACACTTCCACGCAATTCATCAGCAATAGCCCATATCGTTTTATGTAGTTCTGCTCTTTGCATCTCTTTACTATTATCCGCCATTTAATTACAATCTCCCTTATTCTTTTTCTAAATTGTAAATTATTATATGTCCCATAAAAAGGTCTCCTAAAGATTTCAAGAAGCCCTTAACTTTTCAATAATTCCGGACACATCGTCTTATTAATTATAACACAATAACAATGACTCGTGACTAGTATTTTGAAGTTCTAAACTTTATAGGGACTAAAGTTAAAAACTATTTTGTTTTTGAGTTTAAAACAAAAACAATAAAAAGCCGAAACCCATATAGGATTTCGGCTTATATGATTTATTAACTATTAATTTTAAACAACACCCTGGCTGAGCATTGCCTCTGCCACTTTTTCAAAGCCTGCGATGTTAGCTCCTATTACATAGTCACCTTCATGGCCGTACTTCTTAGCAGCTTCGCTAATGTTTTTGTAGATGTTTGCCATAATTTCTTGAAGTTTTGAATCAACTTCTTCGAATGTCCATGACAATCTCTCAGAGTTCTGTGACATTTCAAGAGCTGATGTTGCAACACCACCTGCGTTAGCAGCCTTACCACCGATGAACCATACACCGTTTTCCTGTAAGTACTTTGTAGCTTCAAGTGTGGTAGGCATGTTAGCACCTTCACAAACTGCCTTACATCCGTTTGCAACTAACTGCTTAGCATCTTCAATATCTAACTCGTTTTGAGTAGCACATGGAAGAGCTACATCACACTTAATCTGCCATACTCCACGACCTTCGTGATACTCAGCTGATGGACGAGCCTCAGCATAAGCTGTAAGTCTTTCTCTCTTAACTTCTTTTACTTCTTTTAGAAGTTCTACATCGATTCCTTCTGGGTCATAAATCCAACCTGTAGAATCTGAACATGTAACAACCTTAGCACCTAGCTGCTGAGCTTTCTGTGTAGCATAGATAGCTACATTACCAGCACCTGAGATAACTACTGTCTTTCCATCTAATGACTCTCCGTGATCTTTGAATAGCTCGTCAGTAATATATAGTAGTCCATATCCTGTAGCTTCTGTTCTAGCTAAAGAACCACCATATGTAAGTCCCTTACCTGTTAGAACACCTTCAAATTTGTTTGTTAACTTCTTGTACTGTCCAAACATATAACCGATTTCTCTAGCGCCTGTTCCAATATCACCAGCAGGAACGTCTGTATCAGCACCAATATGTCTGTAAAGTTCTGACATAAAGCTCTGGCAGAATGCCATAACTTCTCTATCTGATTTACCCTTAGGATCAAAATCAGAACCACCTTTACCACCACCGATTGGAAGTGATGTTAGTGAGTTCTTAAAGATCTGCTCGAAACCTAAGAACTTGATAATTCCAATGTTTACTGATGGGTGAAGTCTTAGACCTCCCTTGTAAGGTCCAATAGCTGAGTTAAACTCAACTCTGTATCCAGTATTAACCTGAACGTTACCTTCATCATCTACCCAAGGTACTCTAAACTTAACTTGTCTCTCTGGCTCGCAGATTCTTTCAAGTAAAGCTTCTTTTTTGTATAATTCTTCGTTAGCATCGATAACAGGTCTTAAAGAATCTAGTACTTCTTCTGCTGCCTGTAAAAATTCTGGTTCGCTAGCGTTCTTCTCTTTTAACTTAGCTAGCACTTCATCAACATATGACATAATATAACCTCCCTATATACGAAAAAAATATTAACTATTATTGATTACGCAAGTGTTATCCTTACGCAACAACTCTCACCATTATACTTGTATGCAAAAAGTGTCTTTATCTTCATTTTTTTAAGTAAGTTAAGTGCGAACTTAATATTATTAAGTAAAACTTGCTATTTAACGCTTTATCAAGTAAAATTATTACTGTTGTGGCTCCATATTATATGGAGGGATCGTATGAAAACTAAATAATTCCTGGAGAGGAATCCAAACATACTACTATTTTTTTAGGAGTATTATATGAATTCAGCAAATTTAACAATTCTAATCACTATCGTTTGTTATATGCTAATGACTATAATCGTAGGTTTGTATTTTTCTAATAAGAATAAAAATACAGGCGACTTTTATTTGGGAGGAAGAAAGTTAGGACCTTTTGTTACAGCTATGAGTGCTGAAGCCTCAGATATGAGTGCTTGGCTTCTAATGGGACTTCCTGGTGTAGCATATATTTCAGGATGTGGAGAGGCTGTTTGGACAGTTATCGGATTGGGAGTTGGTACATATATCAACTGGCTAATCGTAGCCAAACGTTTGAGACTATACTCAAACAAGATTGGTGCTATTACTATCCCGGATTTCTTCGCCAACAGATTCAGAGACAAATATGCACTTAAACTTATCTCTGCCTTAATTATTATCATTTTCTTTGTACCATACACTGGTTCAGGATTTGCAGCATGTGGTAAGTTGTTTAAATCATTATTTGGCGTGGACTACCATGCAGCAATGATTATAAGTGCCGCTGTTATTATCATCTATACAACATTAGGTGGTTTCTTAGCAGCTTCTACTACTGACTTTGTTCAGGGTATCATTATGACAACAGCATTAGTTGCTATCGTTTTGTTTGGCGTTCATGAAATGCACGGCGAAGCAAACATTTATCATTCAGTTAAAGATATCCCAGGATATTTAAGTTTAACTCATATAACTGCAAATATGAAAAAGGCCGGCATAGGATCAGCTGGTGGATTTGGAATAATCGCCATCATTTCTACTCTAGCTTGGGGACTTGGTTACTTCGGTATGCCTCACGTGCTACTTAGATTTATGGCTATCAAAGATCCAAAGAAACTTAAGACTTCAAGAAGATTCGCAAGTGTTTGGGTATTTATATCAATGTTTATAGCAATCTTTATTGGTATTACAGGTCTTGCAATGTCAATCGCAGGAAAGATTGATTTCTTGGGAGCTGACGGTTCTGAGACTATTATCGTTGTAATTGCTAACTTTATGAGTAAATACGGTATCTTCTTTGCTATCGTTGCCGGTATTGTTTTGGCAGGTATCCTTGCTTCTACAATGTCTACTTCAGACTCACAGCTACTTGCAGCTTCATCTAGTGTTTCTGAAAACATTCTAGATGGTGTATTCGGCATCAAGTTGTCTGATGCAAAGAAAATGCTTATCGCAAGAGTAGCCGTTATCTGTATTGCAGTTATCGGTGTTATTATTGCTTGGGATCCAAACAGTAGCGTATTCGAGATTGTATCATTCGCCTGGGGCGGATTTGGTGCTACATTTGGACCAGTAATGCTAGTATCACTATTCTGGAAGAGATCAAACAAATTTGGTTGTGTGGCCGGCATGGTTGTTGGTGCTATTACAATCTTTGTTTGGAAGTTCTTAGTTAGACCAAATGTACCTGCATTAGATTTCTATGAATTACTTCCTGCGTTTATCTTAGCATTAGTTACTATCGTAATAGTAAGTATTTGCACAAAGGCTCCAGATAAGGAAATTGTTGAAGAGTTTGAAAGTGTTAAGAAAGAAATACATGCATAATCGCATATAGATTAAATGTATAAAAAACCCAGATGAGATTCTACTCTCATCTGGGTTTTTTTATTCCCCTAACGGTATCGTATAGCAATAAATATCTTTTATATTTTTACTAGCATAATAATAAAAACAAATGATAAAACAACTCTTTTAGTTATGTATTATTCAAGTAATATAAAATGTGTCTATCAACAGAATAGTAATATAACTTAAATTCATTAATCTCTGGTTCATCGTTGATTAATATGTAATAATCTCCTTCTTGAATTATGTCTGAAAAAAAGTTGTACTCTATTTTACGAATGTATTCTGCTGGGAAATCGCGAGCATAGTTTTCCAATTTTTCAACCAACGACCTACTATCGACTTTTTTATATATTTTACTATCCTCAAATCTTTTGTCAAAAGTAGGTTTATAATGATACTCGCAGTAATCTATATAATCCATAAAACCTTCATCATCAAATTCCTCTTTTGCTTTAAAATACCCTTTTATGACATAAGCAGGATCGTCATCCATAATTATATCTATCTGTTTTTTCAAGAAAACAGATACAACAACTACTACAATAACAGATACTGTTAGTAATAAAACAGTGATTATTTTTTTAGTCAATTCAATCACCTCCTCCACTATATACTATAGGTTTCGTTATTCACAATACTCCATTTATATTTCTTCACAATACCGACACTTTCTAAAATCAATCCGAGATTGTTAGATATACCTGCAAACGACGTCCACTCTCTAAACTCATCAAAATTATAAATATCATAAATATAAATATATACGCTCCAGGTTTTATTAGAAATTCTATTTCCAGTCATCCTGGTTGAAGTGATATGTTGAACTGAGTAAAACAAATCCTTATCTTTCGTGAACTGGAATTTGTAAAGCTTATCTTGTGTATAATAAACATTTCTCTTTTTACATTCTTTTAAAATAAAAGTAATTCTACTTTTTAATTGTTTGTCTTTTTTTATTTTTTTTCTTAATCTTTTTTTAATCACTTCAGGGAGTGCTTTTCCATTACCATATAATGCATGTTCAAACATGTCATAAGCCAGACTATATCCCTTTGAAATTAAATAAGCATAGGCCATTGTTGCAATAGTTAACTTAACAAATTTTTTTCCATATTTTTTTATATTTCGCTTTATATTCTTTGCATCAATTCTTATACCCATATTTCCAGAAGGATCAAAGCAATTTATCGGATTACAATTACAATAGATGAACATATTATCTTTAAATATATAATCATTGCTAGAATCCACCTTAAACATCTTATCCACATTTAAAAACCTCATAGTAACATTATCATAATATCTACTCTGAAGATAATAGAATCCTGTCTCATCATCTCTATAGTATCCTCTGTATGTTATATGGTTTAAGTTATAAGCTAAATCATAATTAGAATTATGTATGGTTGATGTTATCTTACCCCAAGCATCATAAGTGTATGTTGCTATTTCTGTACCATACATAGTAGTTAAACCTATAACATCACCCTGTATATTCTTCTCATAATATATAGTTACAGTACTTTTAGTATTATTAGAATTAATATATGAATATGTATATCCTATTGGTGAATCATTATAGTCATATAAATACCATATGTCATACACTTTATTATTACTCTTCTTTTTTACTGTTTCACGAATAAGCTTATTATCATCCCACTCATAAGTCACTTCTTCTGTAGAAGAGTTTTTATATGTCCTAAGGCCATCTTTATTATACTTATATTCTACACTTGTATTATCAGCGAAATCAATCCTAGATAGTTCACGGCCTCTAGTCCAAGTCATCTCCATTCCATCTCTATAATCCAGAGGATTTCCTGCATTATCATATGTTAAATTATCATTCTCATTGGTTTTTCGAGCATTTTTACGCTAAAATTCTATAGATTAATAAAAAAATTTAAACAAAAAAAGATATATTTTTAGAATAAAATATATCTTTTTTACGTAAATATGATAATTCTTTTATCTATTTAACTTTATAAAACTTATCTACTCTATTTTCCACATCATGCAAGTCATTGTACTGAGCAATATGGTAATCATTTAATCTCTTGTAGTATTTAGACTTCTTATCTGTGGCCATAAATGATTTACCATTT
>CAJOMD010000024.1 GCA_905235555.1 uncultured Eubacterium sp. | reverse complement strand
AGAATTAAGTGCAAACTAAAAGGACTGAGTCCTGTACAATACAGGATTCAATCCTCATTAGTTGCTTAATAAACTGTCCAACATTTGGGGTTCAGTTCAATGAGCTCCGATTTTTATTTATTCAATATTTCTTTTGCAATAACCCCTTTTGAAACACATTTGTCCATCGCTTGTTTTGAAATGTACTTATGTGCCTCATCCTCGTTCATTCCTTTGTCGGTGATGAGGAGTAGTTTTGCTTGATTTACAAGTCTTATCTCTTGCATCTTATCCTCGATGGATAATGTCTTTTTCTCGTATCCTCTCGTGCGTTCTCTAGCACTTTCTAGCCAGTTAAGCGAGTATGTTAGCAGTTCATTAGAAATAGGCTTGGGAGCCACGAAAATACCGTATTTAGAGTAGTTTTCATGAATCTCATCATATAAATCGTAGTGAACAAGCATCATGACAATAGAAGATTCATCTGTTGATAAATCAATGGCTAATTCATCACCAGTACCATCAGGTAGTGGAGTATCAATTAGCACAATGTCATATGCTTTTTCAATATTTGCTCTTTTAGCACTAGAAATAGAGGCTGTATATTTCACAGTCTCATATTTAGAACTAGAAAGTAAATCGTGCATATTTGTTATGAAGTTTTGAGAAGCGCTTACAACTAGAACGCTGTAAGATTTTTCCTTAAGACTCATAAAAACCTCTTGTTATTATTTTAGTGAAGTAAGTATTGCCTCATTTAAACTGTCCTTTACAAAATCGCTATCCAAAGTGATACCTCTTGCTTCCTTAAGTGACTTAGGAAGTTTGTCAGTTTTCTTTGATAAAGTAGAATCTTTATCCAAATCTGAAATATCTACCGCTTCAGGTAGTTTTAAGCCATTCTCTATTCCATATAAAGCAGCTTTTATAATTAGTGCGAATGCAATATATGGGTTAGCCATAGGGTCAGGGGAGCGAAGCTCCACTCTAGCATTGTCTCTTGCTGTTGCAGTTAGACGAACCAACTGTGAACGGTTTTCTTTGGACCAAGTGATATATGAAGGCGCTTTGGCATCGCCAAATCTCTCATAAGAGTTGTCTGTTGAATTTAAGAAAGCGGTCATCTCTTTAGTCTTTTCTAATATACCAGCAGAAACATTTTCAAATATTCCGTTTATATCATTAAATTCACATTCTTCTATAGAAACATTTATATGGAAACCGTTTCCTGGATAGTCCGTCAAAGGTTTAGCAGAAAAGTCAGCATGCAAACCATTCCTCCCAGAAACTGATTTCACGATAGTTTGGAAAGTCATTACATTATCCGCAGTGGATAGAGCATCTGCGTATTTAAAATCTATTTCGTTTTGGCCAGGACCTTCTTCGTGGTGAGAACTCTCTGGCTTAATACCCATCTGATCAAGCGTTAAACAAATCTCACGACGAATGTTTTCTCCTTTATCCTCTGGTGCTATATCCATATCCGAGGCAAAGTCATATGGCTCTTTTGTAGGATTGCCATCTTCATCAAGCTTGAACAAGTAGAACTCTTGCTCAGAACCAAATGAAAACTCTAAGCCTTTTTCTTTCGCTTCCTTCACTGCATCAGCTAGTATAGTTCTAGAATCGCATTCGAATGGAGTTCCATCAGCATAAGTGATAGAACAATACATTCTAACTACCTTTCCGCGCTCAGGTCTCCAAGGAAGCAACATAAGAGTAGAAGGGTCTGGGTGAAGCACTAAATCTGAGTTAGTGATATTTCCAAAACCTTCTATAGAAGATGGATCAAAAGCAATTCCTTTGTCGAAGGCTCGATTAAGCTCGCTAGCCATAATAGAAATGTTCTTTTGTTTGCCAATAATGTCGCAAAAAGCGAGACGGACAAACGCCACATCCTCCTCGTTCACGTATTCCATAACTTCTTCTTTGGTGTAATTCATAATAACCTCCAAAATTAATTCATATATAAATATAACTACCAACATCATGTTAGTAGTTATATTAAAGGGTTCTTATTTTTAGTAACTAGTTTGCTACATACATTTGTTGGTACGGATTTTTGCTGTCTGGAATGACGACAGTAAAATCTGCATCCATAACATCTTTTTTATTATAACCAAAAAGTTTGCAGAATTCATCTATATATTCTTCAATTTCTACTAAATCTTTTAAAGTGGCTTTTTTGGCAGTAACTTGGTATGGGAAGTGAACATTTTTGCAGTTACTTCTAATAAACATCTTTCCACCATGCATTCCAGTGCATGCATAGTTTCCCACAATATCATTATCTTCACTATTTAGACCGAGCACCACGATATTTCCACCAGCTTGATATTCTCCTAAGAAACTTCCAGCCTTACCACCGATGATAAGAGAAGGGATTTTATCTTTATAAGCTTTCATATGGATGCCGGCTCTATATCCAGCGTCCCCTTGCACAAAGATACTTCCGCCACGCATAGCATAACCAGCAGCATCACCAATATTACCGTGGATAACAATCTTACCCTCATTCATTGTATCGCCTGTAGCATCTTGTGCGTTTCCTAAAACATTTATATTTGCTCCATTAAGATAGGCTCCAAGAGCGTTTCCTGGAATACCTTCAATAGTGATGTTTTTCTCATTCATTCCGGCGGCAATAAATCTTTGTCCCAGACAATTTTTAACATGAATTGTCTTTTGACCATCTCTAATTTTTTCATTTAAAATTTTGTAATCTATATCGTTTGCAACAATATTCATAATAATCTCCATTCTGTTTTATACTCTTGAACCTAGCTTCTTATCGCGTGTATTTTTATCAAATGCGCCAAGAGAAGTAGTGCTTCTTAAACGCTCAAAATCTATGCTGTCAAGCGGGGTTTCTTCTCTTATAAGCGATGTGAATATACCAGCCCTATCAACATCTCCCACCAACATATATCCAACTAACTTGTTGTCCTTTACAAAGAACCTCTTGATAGAAGTAGGAGTGGTCTCGTCAAAGACAGTGGCTCCTTGGTCTTTGGTAGGATAAGAACCAGCCGATATTGAGTGAAGTCCAAAGAATCCAATTGAGTTCATTGGAATGCCTTTAGTGAAACTAAAGTTTTCACCTGCCATATTTTTTCCTGCGCATTCGCCCTGCAAATATGCATTAGGAAGAATCGCCAAAACTCTGTGGTCACCTAGACTTAAATCAAAACCTTCTGAGCAATCGCCTGAGGAGTAAACATTTTTAACGCTAGTCTGACAGTGATCATCTATTAAGATGCCTCTGTTTAACTTACATCCAATATCCTCCGCCAACGAAGTATTAGCCTTCACGCCAACAGCCAAAACTAAAACATCAAAATCCACTGTAGAACCGTCGTTCATAGTGGCAGTGTTTCCATTAAATTCAGCTACAGAATTTGAAAGCATAAACTTAATTCCTTGTTCCTCTAAAACTTTTTGCATCATCCTAGCAGGAACTGTATCTAAAATACTTGATAAAACCCTGTCTGCTAAATCACAAACTGTAATAGACTTAACCCTATTGGCTAATCCTTCTGCGCACTTAAGTCCGATTAAACCTGCGCCCACAATCAATACTCTTGAATTTTTATCAATCGCTTTTTCTAGGCCTAGAGTATCATCCAATGTCATAAAGCAATGTTTGTTCTCTACGGTGTCCAAACCTTTAAACGGAGGAACAAAAGGAGTAGAACCTGTACAAATACATATCTGTTCAAAACTTCTAGAACCACGCTTTGAACCAGACTTAAAGGTAACCTTTTTAGATTTTCTATCAATTTTTGTTACTTCACTGTCTAGCAATACTTCCACATTGTTCTTTGTGTAAAATGACTTTGTTCTATATTTCATCTTTTTTAGATTGGTTTTTCCTTCTAGGTAGTAGGAGATAAGTGGTCTAGCATAAGTCATATGTTTTTCTTTGGCAATAACAGTAATAGAACCCTTTTTGTCCACGCTTCTTATTCCCTCAATCACTCCTATAGATGCAATACCATTTCCTATAATTAAATATTTACTCATAATAAATCCTCATTTAATATACTTAGTTTATTAATTTTAATCTCTTTTCTCATATACAATAGCTCTGTTTGGACATCCTTTGACGCAAGCTGGTTCGCCACACGAGTTTTTGACGCAAAGTTCGCACTTCGTCATCGTGCCATCTTCACCCACCGACAAAGAACCATAAGGACAAACTAAAACACAGGTGTGACAACCTACGCATTTGTCTTTGTCTATAACTACCACGCCATCTTTTTTAGAAATAGCACCAGCTATACAACTCTTTACGCAGATTGGGTCTTCGCAGTGTCTACATGAAACCGCAAAGTGAATCTGGTCTTTATCATCCACCTTGATACGAGGATAAATTGGTTTATCTTTTAAAGCTTTTACCATATCTTCGCATCCCGAGTTTGCAAATGCGCAATTGTATTCACACAAATGGCAACCTAAGCACCAATCTTCATTAACATATACTTTCTTCATATCTATTCTCCTGCATGTTTGATTCCTAAAATCTCAAGTTCCTTCTCATTTAAGCCTACGCCTCTTAGCATCAATCTATTTCCTTTGAGTGCCTCTATAGAATTGATTCCCATAGCACCGATTATTTCTTTAATTTCGTGTTTCCAAGCATTCATTAAATTAACAAGACGTTTGCTTCCAATATCAGGATTTAATCTCTTGACAAGCTCAGGGTCTTGTGTTGCAATGCCCCAGTTACATTTGCCACTCTGGCACGTCCTACACAAATGACAACCAAGTGCAAGTAGGGCAGAAGTAGCCACATAACAAGCATCTGCACCTAAGGCTATAGCTTTTACCACATCAGCAGCACTTCTAATACTTCCGCCCGCTACTAAAGATACATTGTTTCTTATACCTTCTTCGCGAAGTCTAGAGTCTACAGAGGCCAAAGCCAGCTCAATAGGAATTCCCACATTATCTCTAATTCTAGTAGGAGCAGCACCAGTACCACCTCTAAATCCATCAATTGCAATAATGTCTGCGCCAGATCTCGCAATACCACTTGCGATAGCAGCAATATTATGAACGGCAGCCACCTTTACAATGATTGGTTTTTTATAATTAGTAGCTTCCTTCAAAGAGAAAACTAACTGTCTTAAATCTTCTATAGAATAAATGTCATGATGTGGAGCTGGACTGATAGCATCAGAACCTTCTGGAATCATACGAGTTCTAGAAACATCATCCACTATTTTCTTTCCAGGAAGGTGTCCACCAATACCAGGCTTAGCACCCTGTCCCATCTTAATCTCAATAGCCTTACCAGTCTCTAAGTATTCTTCGTGCACACCAAAACGTCCTGAAGCCACTTGCACTATAGTGTTATCGCCGTAAGCATAAAAGTCTTCATGCAATCCACCTTCACCAGTGTTATAAAAGATTCCCAATTCTTTTGATGCCCTCGCCAAAGAAGCGTGAGCATTGTAACTGATTGAACCATAACTCATGGCTGAAAACATTACAGGCATTGATAATTCTAACTGTGGAGGCAATTCACATTTTAGTTTGCCATTTTTATCCCTCCCGATAGTGGATGGCTTTTTGCCGAGGAAAACTTTCGTCTCCATTGGCTCTCTTAGTGGATCAATTGGTGGGTTTGTTACTTGTGATGCGTTAATCAAAATCTTATCCCAGTAAACGGGCATAGGCTTTGGATTACCCATAGAAGAGAGCAGAACTCCACCAGTATCCGCTTGTTTATATATTTCTTTTATAGTGTCATTTTGCCAGTTTGCATTCTCTCTTAAAACACAATCATTCTTTATAATCTTTAAAGCGCGCACTGGACAAAGAGAAACGCAACGCTGACAGTTTACACATTTAGACTCGTCAGCTTTTACTACATCCAAGTCCTCATCGTATGAATGGACATTGTTTGCACACTGACGTACACATACTTTACAATGTATACATTTGCTTTCGTCCCTGACCACTTCAAATTCAGGGTATATATAATTAATACTCATAACAGTTCCTTTCTATATCTCAACATCGTCGTTTAGTTTTACAATTACAGGTTCGCCACCAGCTGGAGCATAAATGTTTTCGGCATCTGGTTCCATCATTCGTATAGCAACTTCCTCGCTACCGATTAAAACTTTGTCATCCTTTTCACCCACTACCATAGATCGAAGTTTTAATCTATCGTTTAGTGCCATCAAGCCTCGGTCGAAACCAAGCACAATTGAAAATGGTCCAGTGACAAGTAGGTTTGAAAAAGCAGTTCTAAGATAAGTTAGTTTTTCCTGCTCCTTCTTAGGCTTTCCTTCTATAGTGTGCCAAAATGGTGCGGCCACCACATTGGCAGCCTCTTCATAAGTTAGACCTTGACGTCTCACTAGATAATCAAAAATATATGTAATAACCTCGGTATCTGTTTGAAGATTACAGTTGTAACCGAACATCTCGATAAATCTTCTGTTTGCATCATATGAGGAAATTTCTCCGTTATGGACAATAGAGTAGTCTAATAATGTGAATGGATGAGCGCCTCCCCACCAACCAGGTGTGTTTGTAGGATATCTACCGTGAGCTGTCCATGAATAGCCTTCGTATTCCTCTAGGCGATAAAATGCGCCTACATCCTCTGGGAAACCAACAGCTTTAAAAGCACCCATATTTTTGCCACTAGAAAATACATATGCATTTTTAATATTGTTATTTATATCCATAACAGTTTTTGCTACATATGTTTTTTCATCGAGCTGTAGATGGTTCATCATAGACTTAAGTGGTGAAACAAAGTATCTCCATATCATAGGAACATCAGTTATATTTTTAACTTGTCTAGTAGGAATCTGTTCAGCTTTTACTATTTCAAAGCGCTCTTTTATGAAAGACTCAGTAGTCTTTCTAGTATCTCGATTATTAAAAAAGAAATGTAGAGCATAAAAATCTTTATACTCTGGATATATTCCGTATGCAGCGAAGCCACCGCCCAGACCGTTTGAACGATCGTGCATTGGTTTCATTGCATTTGCAATTACATCTCCACGTATTCCCTTTCCTTCTTTAGAAATAATGGCCGCTATAGCACAACCCGATGGAATACGGATATCTCCCTCTAACCTCATTATTAAACTCCCTTCGTAATGATTTAGTCAAAATAAAAAGAAAAGGCGCTCATTACACACACGGTTTCCCATGTATGTAATGAACGCCTTTGCTCATTAAGCAATACTATACACTTAATAAAATTAAATGTCAAGTAATTATAATTAAAAAAATCAAGTTATCAAAATGAAAACTTAAAAAAGTTAAGAAAAATGCTTGACAAGTTTTTGGGGTGGGTTTATAATGCACCTAATTGATGAGGGCAATGGCGTCTTCAAGCGAAAGCTTGGAGGCGCCTTTTTCTTTGTCAAAAAAGCCATGGCAGAGGCCCAACGCCTATTAAATTAGGGCTTCGCGGAAAAGGAGATTATTATGAAAAAAGTAAAAGAAAACTTTGGCAAACTAGTTTTTGATGACAGAGAAATGAAAGCAAGATTGTCTAGCAAAGTTTATAATTCTTTGAAGAAGACAATAAGCGAGGGAGCAAAATTAGACAGTAATGTAGCAGACGCAGTAGCAGTGGCGATGAAAGATTGGGCTGTGGAAAACGGAGCTACTCATTATACACATTGGTTCCAACCTTTAACTGGTGTGACAGCAGAAAAGCATGACAGCTTTATTACGCCTGCACCAGATGGTGGAGTTTTGATGGAATTCTCAGGAAAGGAATTAATTCAAGGTGAGCCAGATGCTTCTTCATTCCCATCGGGAGGACTTAGAGCAACATTTGAAGCAAGAGGATATACTGCTTGGGATCCTACATCTTATGCATTCATAAAAGGAACAACTCTTTGTGTTCCAACAGCATTTTGCTCATATGGCGGTGAAGCATTAGATAAGAAAACACCACTTCTAAGATCTATGGAAGCTTTGAATAAGCAAGCGCTTAGAATTTTAAAACTATTTGGAAATGACGAAGTTAGATATGTGAGCACATCTGTAGGGCCAGAGCAGGAGTATTTTCTTATAGATAGGAAAGAGTATGATAAAAGACCTGACCTTAAATATACAGGAAGAACTTTGGTAGGTTCTAGACCACCTAGAGGACAAGATTTGGACGATCACTACTTTGGCGTAATTAAGCCTAGAGTAGCTGAATATATGGAAGACTTAAATGACGAACTTTGGAAATTAGGAATTTATGCAAAAACAGAGCACAACGAAGTGGCTCCAGCTCAGCATGAGATAGCTCCTATATATGACACAACCAATATAGCAGCAGATCACAACCAGTTAATGATGGAGATTATGCAAAAGGTCGCATCAAAACATGGCCTTGTATGCTTACTTCATGAAAAACCATTTGCCGGAGTAAACGGAAGTGGTAAGCACAACAACTGGTCAATGGGAACGGACACAGGTGAAAACTTGTTAAATCCTGGTGATACACCAAATGAAAATGCTCAATTTTTGTTGTTCCTATGTGCGGTTATCAAAGCGGTGGATGATTATCAAGATTTACTTCGTATTGCTGTCGCCACAGCAGGTAACGACCACAGACTTGGTGCAAACGAAGCGCCACCTGCAGTGGTATCTATGTTTTTAGGAGATGAACTTACAGCTATTCTTAAGGCCATTATGAATGATGAGCCTTACGAGGGAACTGAGACAAAGAAGATTAAATTGGGAGTGGATGTACTTCCAAGATTTAACAGAGATAACACTGACAGAAACAGAACATCACCATTTGCTTTTACTGGAAACAAGTTCGAGTTTAGAGCGCTTGGTTCTTCAAACAGTATTTCATGTGTAAACATTATGCTTAATGCAGCTGTGGCAGAGAGTTTGAAAATTTATGCAGATAGATTAGAGGGTGTCGATAACTTTGAAGAAGCCCTTCACGAGATGATAAAGAAAACTATTAAGGATCACAAACGAATTATCTTTAATGGTAACGGCTATGATGAATCTTGGATAAAAGAGGCTACAGAGGAAAGAGGACTAGTAAACTACAAAACTACAGCAGATTGTATGCCACATCTTTTAGATGAAAAGAACGTCAAAATGCTAACAGAACAAAAGGTATTTACTCCAGCAGAATTAAATTCCCGTATGGAGATTATGTTAGATAACTATTGTAAGACTATAACAATCGAAGGTAACACTTTGGTGGATATGGTTAGAAAGGACATTCTACCTTCTATAGAAATGTATCTAAGCAAAGTGGCTGAGACTGCTAGTCTAAAACAAAAAGTGGATTCTGACATCTCCATATCATATGAAAAAAATATTATGAATAAGTTATCTAGCCTCAACGACATAATATTTGCTGGAGTAGATACTTTAGAAAAAGTATTGGAAGAAGAGCAAGCTATAGAAGATATAGTAGAACAAGGCTATGCTATCCGAGACAAAGTACTTCCAACCATGGAAGAATTAAGGAAAGCTTGTGACGAGGCTGAGATGATTGTGGCTAAGGAATATTGGCCATATCCATCATATGGAGAAATGCTTTTTGGAGTTAAATAATTGTGAAAAGCTTAAACACATAAATGTTTATTTATAGATTGGAGTGATATGTATGTATTTAGCGTTGACGGGGGCAAAAGAGATATTGGAAAAAGCAACATCTAATAGTTTTGCTATTTGGTTTTTGATAGGTGCAGCATTAGTATTCTTCATGCA
This sequence comes from uncultured Eubacterium sp., assembly GCA_905235555.1. Classification (GTDB taxonomy): domain Bacteria; phylum Bacillota; class Clostridia; order Lachnospirales; family Lachnospiraceae; genus Eubacterium_G. The sequence goes on along the minus strand of CAJOMD010000024.1, from coordinate 9,767 downwards.
GTGCGGTTTTGCAATGGTAGAGTCTGGATTTACCAGAGCAAAGAGTGCTGGAAACATCATAATGAAAAACCTTATGGACTTTTGTATTGGTACATTTATGTTTGTGTTTTTAGGTTACGGACTTATGATGTCGGAAGATTATATTATGGGTTTGATAGGTATACCAAACCTAGATATATTTACAAACTTTGAACATTTTGATCATTCACAGTTTGTGTTCCAGTTAGTATTCTGTGCTACAGCAGCCACTATAGTATCAGGTGCTATGGCGGAGCGTACAAAGTTTAGTGCCTACTGTATCTACTCTGCATTGATTAGTTTGGTGGTTTATCCAATCAGTGCTGGATGGGTTTGGAACATAGCTGGAAAAGGATGGCTTCAACAGTTGCACTTTGTGGACTTTGCCGGCTCTGCAGTTATTCACTCAGTGGGTGGTGTGGCAGCTTTGATAGGTGCAATAATTGTTGGACCTCGTATTGGTAAATATACAAGGAGAAGAACTGGAGAAGTAAAAGTAAATGCTATTCCTGGACATTCATTAACACTTGGTGCACTTGGTGTATTTATTCTTTGGTTTGGATGGTATGGATTCAACGGAGCAGCAGCTACTAATAACGATTCTTTAGCTGTAATATTCATGAATACAACGATTGCTCCAGCATCAGCTACTGTCGTGTGTATGATTTATACATGGATTAAAAACAAGAAGCCAGATGTAGGTATGTCGCTTAACGCAGCTTTGGCAGGTCTAGTGGCAGTAACTGCCGGTTGTGCATCGTTTGATGCGTTAGGTTCATTTATAGTGGGTGCTGTGGCAGGTGTTTTAGTAAACATAGCAGTTGATGTGATAGATAATAAATTCCATATAGATGATCCCGTAGGTGCCGTAGCTGTTCATATGGTAAATGGTATTTGGGGAACTATCGCTGTAGGATTATTTGCTACAGGTAGAGGTGCAAAATCATTGGCCTTTGCTGATGGCTCGTACTATGCAGGTTTGTTCTACGGTGGTGGAGCAAAACTTCTTGGAATACAGGTTATAGGAATTTTAGCTATCGATATTTATGCAGCAATAATGATGTTTGGTGTATTTGAACTAATCAAACATACAATAGGTCTTCGTGCGAACGAAGAAGATGAATTGGCAGGTATGGATATTTCAGAGCACGGTCTTGCATCGGCTTACGCAGACTTCTTGCCTATAGCTCCAGCGTATATGGGTGAGAGCACAGGACCAGTTGATATAACAAATCTTGAACCAGCACATTTGAATTTGAGCAACACTCAAAGCGATGGAACTCTCACAAAGATTGTTATTGTATGTAGTGAAGATAAATTTACAGTTCTACGTGACACTATGGCCGAGATTGGCGTAACTGGTATGACAGTTATTCAGGCTATGGGTTGTGGTGTTGAACAGGGAAAAACTGGAAGATATCGTGGCGTTAATATGAGTATGAACTTGAAGCCTAAGGTTAAGGTAGAGATTGTCGTTTCTAGGATTGATCCAAATATAGTAGTAGCGGCTGCTAGAAAGGCACTATACACTGGAAAAGTGGGCGACGGTAAGATATTTGTTTCACAGATTCAAGACATTATGAGAATACGAACAGGCGATACTGGATACTCAGCTTTGCAGGACGAGAACTAAGATAAATTAGTACAAAAAAAGAAAAGCATAAGGGAATTGAACTATTTTTCTAGCGAAATCCCTTATGCTTTTCTTTTTGTAATGCTTTAGCCTTTGTATCTCAAGCAAAGCATTGTAGTATCATCAAATTGTTCAGCGCCTTGAATGAAATCATCTATAGCACTGTACATTTCATTTATTATAGTTTCTGGATCAGTGGATGGCATATGATTTAATGCATCTATCATATAATCCATACCCATCTGTCTATCATCTTTGTCTGTGGCTTCTGGCACGCCGTCTGTGTATACATAAATCACATCACCTTTTTCTAGTTGAACAGTGTATTCAGAGTATTTAGACTCTGGCATAGCACCAAGCACTAGACCATGTTTATCTTTAAATAATTCAAAGGTCTTTCCTTCTCTATAAATTACAGGGTACTCGTGGCCAGCGTTTGCACAAGTGAGAGTGCCAGTCGATATTTCCAATATTCCAAGCCAAACAGTAACGAACATATCAGCTCCATTATTCTCAACTACCTGCTTGTTAACTTCTTCCAAAATTTTGCCTGGAGAAGTAGGGTGTGACAAAGCCGTGTTGTTAATCAAAATCTTAGTAGCCATCATTGTTAGTGCGGCTGGAACACCTTTACCAGATACGTCTGCTATCACAAGTGCAAGATGATTATCATCTAGCAAGAAATAATCATAAAAATCTCCACCCACTTCCTTAGCAGCTTTCATGGAAGCATACAAGTCAAAGTCTGAGCGCTCTGGGAAAGGAGGGAAAGTTTGTGGTAACATTCCGTCTTGGATGTTTCTAGCAATATCAAGCTCTGCACCAATACGCTCTTTTTCTGAAGTGAGGCTTTCTACTTGATGAATATAGTCTCTAATTTCCGTGTTCATAAATTCAAACGAATCTGCCAATTCCTCAATCTCATCGTGTGTGTTTATATCAAGTTCCACATCTACATCTTCTTTTAAGTTAAGTGCCATGGTTTTAGAAACTGAGTTTAGAGTGTGAAGTGGAATAATCATTCTCTTCTTTAGGTATCTATACCAAGCTAGTATTGTAATGATAATAACAAGTAGAACTGGAATAGAAACAGCTAAGATGAAGTGAAGAAGTCTTATTTGAACTTCTTCCATAGTAATATCAGCACCTGCTAGTGCTACCAAGTTATGGTCACTATCGAAAATAGGATAGAATGAACAAGAGATTTGGCCAATGCCTTCTTCTTCGCCCACTAAGATTCCTGGCTTAGGTTTTTTTCTGAAAGTCTTTTGAACAAATTCTTTTCCACCTTCCATATATGGCTCTCTGTGGTTTAAATCATTAGCGCTATGAATAGTGTCTGAATCCCAAACGTATTCCATATTGTCTTTGTACGGGATGAAAACATAGTAATATGCAAGGTCTGTGTTTTTTTGAATAGTGTCTAAGTATTTTTGGACCTGTTTGTAGTAGGAATCATTGAAAAATGACTTCTTGTTATTTGAGTGATTATATCTTTTTATATAATTACCATCAATATAATCTGCAGCGGATTTAGCATAACCAGATGTTATTTTTTGGAAATTATCTAGGGTTTGTCTCTGATAAATAAAAGCAACACACGCAGATACAGCAATAATCATAGTGACACCTAAAATAATAAGTCCATAGATTGTTTTTTTTCCTATCGATTTTCCATATTTTTTCTTTTTCATATTTCCTCCAAGGAATATTTATCTAAATCTAATTCTACTGAAGAATGTATCAGCTTCTCTAAATTTTCTGTAGAAGTGGGTAAGAATTCCAGTAACAATAACTATAATTGAACTTAGGAGTAGTACCCATGGCATTGAGATCAAGTCTTTGCCTTTTTCCATTATATCCACGCCGTGTGGTGGACCAAATGGGAATATAAATACATAAACACATATACACAAGATAGTGTAGTGAATACAGTAGTATGAGGTTAAAACCTTACTAGCGCCCATCACAAAGCGTTTAATTCCGTTTGAAAAGATTTTTCCTAACACATGGTAAAGTCCCAGCATTGCAAATAAAACAAATATACTTGCAATCGCATCATCTAGTCTAAGGTGGTAGTAGCAATATTCGCCTTCGGCAAACATTCCTCGTCCATTTGCCACACCGTAGATTATATAAACAAGACCTATTATAGCTGAAATTGGTGATACTAATGCGTAGAATAGATTTTTGTTTTTGACTTTGATCCAATAGCGGGTAAATACATATCCTATGATAGGGATTATTAACCAGTTTAGTAATGGAAATGTGGAATAAATAGTTTCATCTTTATTAGCAGTTCCAATAAAGTATCCCAAAACCATATTTAGTAAATCATGACCTGTATCTAATCCCTTAATAAAAGGTAAGTTACCAACTATAGAACAACCTATGCCCACAAGTAGCATAGCGTAATGTCTGAATTTAAATTTAATCATTAAAGCGATAGCGATTATCGCGAAAAATGCAAATTGCAAAATATCACTCTCAAACATCTTATTAAGAAGTGTATCCAAGTAGTATTCACGGTTATGTGTAATAGCATAACCTATGAGTGATGGTATCAAGTATCTGAAAATATTTAGAATAATTCCAGCGATACCTACTCTAATAGCATGAATGGTAAGATCTCTAGGACTATTCTTTTTAGCATAGACCAATCCAAATCCTATTGTGAACATAAATACTGGTGCGCCAAAGGGTCCGCCTATTATACTGTCAAAAAAGTATGGTAGACCTTTGGAGAGGTCACTTATACACTCGCCAGTCAAATGAACAAAAGGTAAGAAAAACATCAATACAGCTTTTGCCATATCTATTTCAAATTGTCTTGTTTTGTTAACGACTTTTTTGTCGAAAATAGAATAATATAGTTTCTTCAAATTTATTCCTCAATAAAATTTTTATCTTAAATATTATACCAAATAAACACCTTTATTTGTAAAGGTATTATATATAAAAGGGTGGTGCGCATTTTGTTAAAAAAAACGCATACATATTGACAAGTTAGCCAAAACTAACTAAAATACAACAAAGGGTTAGTTTAAACTAACTCAAATGGAGGATATTATGAGAATTGTAGAGTTTAAAAATGTAAATAGAACATATCAAGTAGGTGACCACGAGCAGAAGGCATTAGTGGATGTAAACCTAAGTCTTGAGAAAGGAAAGATGATTGTAATCCTTGGACCATCAGGTGCGGGAAAGAGTACATTTCTAAACCTTTTGGGTGGTTTAGATAGTCCAACCAGTGGAACAATTATAGTTGATGGAAAAGATATTTCGACGTTATCTAATGATGAGTTAGCAGAGTATCGCGCAGCAAAGGTTGGATTTGTATTTCAATCTTACAATTTGATTCCGACTTTGACAGTGGAAGAAAATGTCGATTTGGTAAGGGAAATTGCACCAAATGCTATGAACACTAAAGAAATGTTAGAAGATGTAGGTCTTTTAGATCACAGTAAAAAATTTCCAGCTGAACTATCAGGAGGAGAGCAACAAAGAGTTTCGATTGCGAGGGCTTTGGCGAAGAATCCAGAGATACTACTATGCGATGAGCCGACTGGCGCATTAGATTCAGAGACTGGAGTAGTTGTACTGAAAGTTTTGATGAAGATGGCTAAGACATATGGGAAAACGATAGTTGTAGTTACGCACAATCAGAGTATTGCAGGAATAGCAGATGAAGTGATAAAAGTAAAAAACGGAAAGATTAAATCTTTAGAGAGACAAGATGATCCTTTGAGTATTGATGAGGTGGAGTGGTAATGTTTTTTAAGAAAATGATTCGCACGATGAAACTATATCGTGCACAATTTATTTCTATGATTATAATGACTGCTCTAGGCATCGGAATGTTTGTTGGCTTCAATATGGAGTGGTATAGCTTGGAAAAAGATGTTGGTTCATTTTTTGAGAAGACTAATTTTTCAGACTACCGAGTAGTATCAGAAAATGGATTTACTAAAAAAGAATCTGACAAAATAAAGAGCATAGATGGGGTCAAAGATGTAACTAGATTTTTTAGTGTCAATATGACAGTGTCCGACAAAGACAAAAAATTAAATAAGGACACTCTTGCTCTGAATGTCTGTGAGAATGAAAAAGTATCTGGCTTTATAGTGACAGGAGGAGAAAGCTATAACAAAAATAGTAAAGATGGAATGTGGATCTCCGACAAATATGCAGATGCAAACAATATAAAAATAGGTGATAGCATTACTCTAAAATACAAGAACATAAGAGTTAGCGGTAAAGTAGTGGGACTTATCAAATCTGGTGAACACCTTATCTGTGTCCCTGACGAGACTCAGCTTATGCCAAACTATAAAAAGTACGGCTATGTTTATATGAGTCCTAAGGCTTTAGAAAAAGTTTTTGGTTTGGACAAGACGGATGCCTTTAGTATAGATAATTTGGCTAATGTTTTGGCGCAGACTGAAAAGAAAATGTATACGCAGATTAATGTAAGAACTGATCTTTCCAAAAGTAAAATAGTGAAGGAAGTTGAAAAGAAACTAAGACGAACAGAGTTGATCATCGACAAAGAAAACACCATCTCATATTCCGAATCTCAAGGTGAGATGGAAGAGGGAAAGACTATGGGACTAATACTCCCGGTCCTTTTCCTAGCAATTGCTATTTTAACTATGGTTACTACTATGCATAGATTAACTGCTTCGGAGAAGAGACAGATTGGTACATTCAAAGCGCTTGGTTTCAAGGATAGAAGAATAATAAGACATTATATTTCTTATGCTTTTGCGATTGGTGTTTTAGGAACAGTTATTGGGATTGGAATTGGTTGGCTTGTATGCTGGTATATCATCAATCCGAATGGAATGATGGGAACATATATGGATATGGATGACTGGAGCTTGCATACACCAGTATTCGTTTGGGTTACATTGGTAGTTGTTATCTTACTAATGGTACTGATTGGGTTGTATTCGGTCAAATCAATGCTAAAAGGAACGGCAGCAGATGCTCTAAAGATTTATATGCCAAAAAAGGTGCGAAAACTCTTTGTCGAGCGCTTCGCGTTTTGGAAAAAGTTGAAGTTTGGTACAAAGTGGAATATGCGAGATGTATTCAGGCATAAGGCTAGAAGTTTTATGACACTTTTTGGGATTGTCGGATGCATGGTTATTTTGGTGGGCGCTCTTGGTATGCAAGATACACTGGATAAATTTGTTGACACATTCTACGAAGACGCAATTAAATACAACACGAAGATCAATTTGGATGTCGATCATACTGACGAATCCGATGTGAAGGAATTGGCTGAAAAGTATAAAGGTGATTGTAGTGCCACATCGAGCATCCAAGCCGAAGATAAAACAATCGAGAGTGAAGTGTATGACATAAACCACAACTTGGTGAGATTTGTCAATGATAATATGGAACAGATTATGTTAAAGGATAATGGCGTGTATGTTTGTGAGAGAGTAGCAAAAGATTTGTCTTTGAAGAAGGGAAGCAAATTTACGTTTTCGCCATACGGTAGTAGCGACAAATACAAAGTCAAAGTTTCGGGCATTATCAGAACGATGAGCGAGAGTATTGTTATGACGGAAAAGTATGCAAAAGATATTGGTTATAACTACAGCATGAATGCCATATTTACAAAAGATAAAAATGTGAAATCAAGTTCTAAGATTGTCAATATGCAATCGAAGGCTGATATTCTAGAATCCTTTGACACATTTATCGCGATAATGAAAACTATGGTATTTATACTTGCCTTTGTCGCGGTTGTGCTTGGAATAGTAGTACTTTATAACTTGGGAATTATGAGTTACACAGAAAGATATAGGGAGATGGCGACGCTTAAAGTTATTGGCTTCAAAGACGGACAGATAGGCAAACTTCTGATTAACCAAAACACTTGGTTGACTGTGGTTGGAGTTTTGATTGGAGTGCCAGCGGGCATTGGTACACTTATATATTTGATTAATGCACTTGCATCGGAATATGAGATGCAACTGTCAATTAGACTGTCGACTTACATAATAAGTATTCTTTTGACATTTGGAGTTTCGTTTGTAGTGGGACTTATGGTGTCTAGAAAGAATAAACATATCAATATGGTGGAGGCGCTAAAGGCAGAAGAATAATTTTAAAAAATTGTTGACAAGATATTTGGCATAGTGTAATATACTCTCAAACCGTTGAAGAAGAGTGAGTAAGTTTTAAAGTTACGTTCACAGAGAATCGCAGGTGGTGAGATTGCGATAATAGTATTTAAAACCGAATGGGCTTTTGAGGGATCGCTGAAATTATAGTATGCGATACGAAGTAGGCACTTCGTAAAAAGGGTCAGCATATGTTTGTATGCGTGAGAGGGCATCAGAAGATGTCAAGCCGGGTGGCACCGCAGGAATAAGAATTTTATCCTGTCCCAGCATTTGTTGGGGCAGGTTTTTTTATAGAAAAATGTTTCAACGGATTGAACAATTATATTTTATGAAAGGAGGCAATTATTATGCCAAACAACATTCCTTACAAAACATACTTAGAAGAATTGGAGATGCCACAACAGTGGTACAACCTTAGAGCAGACATGAAGAACAAACCGGCACCATTGCTAAATCCAGGAACAGGAGAACCAATGAAGGCTGAGGAACTTGAAGGAGTTTTCTGTAAAGACTTAGTAGAACAGGAACTTGATAACGATACTAAATTCTTTGATATTCCAGATGAGATTAAAGATTTTTACAAGATGTATCGTCCATCACCATTAGTAAGAGCTTACTTCTTAGAGAACAAGTTAGGTACACCAGCTAAAATCTACTATAAGTTTGAAGGAAATAACACTAGTGGTAGCCACAAACTTAACTCATCTATAGCGCAAGCTTATTACGCTAAGAAGCAGGGCTTGAAAGGTGTTACTACAGAAACAGGTGCAGGCCAGTGGGGTACAGCACTATCAATGGCTTGTTCATACTTTGACTTGGACTGTAAAGTATACATGGTTAAAGTTTCATATGAGCAAAAACCTTTCCGTCGTGAAGTTATGAGAACTTATGGTGCTTCAGTTACGCCTTCACCATCTATGAATACAGAGATTGGTAAGAAGATTAACGCTGAGCATCCAGGTACAACAGGAAGTTTGGGTTGTGCTATCTCAGAGGCTGTAGAAGATGCTGTAACACACGAAGGTTACAGATATGTGCTAGGTTCAGTTCTTAACCAGGTACTTCTTCATCAGTCAATTATAGGTCTTGAGACAAAGGCTGCACTTGATAAGCTGGGAGAGAAGGCTGATATTATTGTTGGTTGTGCAGGTGGTGGATCAAACCTTGGTGGACTTATCGCTCCATTTATGGGAGAAAAACTACGCGGTGAAAATGATTATCAGATAATCGCAGTTGAGCCACAGTCATGTCCTTCATTCACAAGAGGTAGATATGCATACGACTTCTGTGACACAGGTGCTATTTGTCCTTTAGCTAAGATGTACACACTTGGTTCTGACTTCATTCCAGCTCCAAACCATGCAGGTGGACTAAGATACCACGGCATGAGTTCCATCCTTTCACAGTTATACGATGATGGTTTTATGGAAGCTAGAACAGCAGCACAGACTGATGTGTTTAAGGCTGCTGAGGAATTTGCAAGAGTGGAAGGTATCCTTCCAGCACCTGAGAGTTCACACGCTATCAAGGTAGCTATTGACGAAGCACTTAAGTGCAAAGAAACAGGCGAAGAGAAGACTATCGTATTTGGTCTTACAGGAACTGGTTACTTTGATATGGTAGCTTACGAACAATATCATGATGGCAAAATGGAAGATTACATTCCAACTGATGAAGAACTTGAAGCAAGTTTAGCAAAACTACCAAAGGTAGGAGAGTAATTCTAGTCTGTGTTGTTATTTAACCAAATAAATCAAAGTAAATTTAGACTTGCTCAATTTTACGATGATGTATTTGCTCAAGTATTAAGAACAAACAGATGATTTAGTAAAAAGACCATATCATCCGTCTCTTACAAAGAATGATTATTTAATTGTGGGCGGATGAATTGGCAAAAAGACCAAAACATCCGCCTTTGCTAAAGAATGTAAATCAATATAAGGGCGGATGAATTGGCAAAAAGACCAAAACATCTG
>CAJOMD010000023.1 GCA_905235555.1 uncultured Eubacterium sp. | reverse complement strand
AATTTAATACTGCTTGCTCCCTCTTCACTTCCGCTATACATAAATTCAGGTATAGTTAGAGTGTTTGCTCCTGCCTGCAAAGTAAACGGATACTCTTTTCCATCTACATATACAAATAGGTGGCAATCCTGAGCTGTAGGTTTGTCTGTGTTAAATGTAATTGAACCTGTGTAGTATGTAAATGGTACTAACCCCGCCGTCGTTGCATAATCTGGAAGTTGGGCAGAAATCCACCACCATCTATCTGCTGGTTCCACTGGTTCTCCCCCTGGAGTTTTCTCCTGCTCTCCCACTGTGCTAACCAGTCTCATGCTAGTATCGGATATATCTTCAGGGTCATCTCCCACTTTGTATTGGATAATGCCGTATGAACCCGCATCTGGATCGTCATTATAGTTTGCTCTAACAGACCAAGGTGTATCTGGAATGCTTACATCTTTATTTGATTCAGCTGTAATCCAAGTGTTATCACCAGTCAAAGTAAATTCTGTAATCTCAAAGATGCCCTTTTTCATATGTCCTTTATCTGCATCGCTTAGCCAGCCATAGTTAATGCAGAACTTAAAATCTGCTCCTGGTGCCATACAAACTACACCATCTATTTCCTGCTCTAGAATATCATCTTCTGGATGAAGTTTACTATGAACAAATCTCCATTTTGTTAGTTCAATGTTCTTTATTCCACCACTTGTTTCAACCATCATCTCAGGGTAATTGGTGGCTGATGGTGGCGTGTACTCCAACTTAACATGCATATTGTAATATGTTCCAGCTACTGGTTTTTCCAATCCAGAACCATTATCAACACATGCTACGTCTTTTAAATCTATTGTCTTAAAGAATGCAGCTTCACCATTTGGATTAACAGTATTCCATTTAAATCCTTCTAGCATAAATGCATTTGCACATTTAATTTCTGTACCAGGACCTGTAGTACCTGTCCACAGAGAGGTCTCTCCCTCTGGCACCTCCAAAAGCGGATGTGGTTCAGGCCATGTGTTGTCCATGTCGTACCAAATATCTTCAGCACTAACTGATTGTGGTACAAAAGCTAGGCCTGCAAAAAGCATAGCCACTGCACATACAATAGATATGATTTTCTTCATTAATCGTTTCATAAGTCTTCTCCCTCATTTTCCGTACTCTATTAATAGGCTGAAAAAAGCCTAGACACAAACATTATAGGTGTTTTATCCATAAATATCAATACAAAATAATTTGAAAATAAAACCCCTACAAAAAAATATGTACCTTGTAATTTTATAGTAACACAACATTATTTTTTCGCAAAAAGAATGCACTACTTTATCTCACAAAGTAGCGCACCGCATATGCGGGTGACAGGCATTACACTTGTCCTTCCAGAATAAGAGACAGGTGTTATACCTGTCTCTTCATGTATTATTTAAGATGTAAAAGTCTAATGGCAGCCTCCACATTTGTCGCAGTCGCAACCGCACTGCAAAGACTTGCCAGCTTTTTTACTTTTTATTATGCTCCTTATAACTAGAGCAACGATACCTACCACTATCGCTAACACAATAGCTGTTCCAATTATTCCATTCATATCTATGCACCTTTCTCTCTAAATAATTACGAGTTTCCTCTATAATATATGTTTTATTTACTAACTATAGTGGTCTCTCCAGCATACTTGTTTTTTCTAGCCAACAAATAGATTAAGCAAACTATTAGAACTAAAGCCGCTATCAATCCTACTACATTTACACTTCCTGTAAATAACAATCCTAACTGATAAACAATCAAAGCTATCACATATGCAAACAAGCATTGGTAACCAACAGCTATTCCAAACCATTTCCAGCTATTCATCTCACGTCTAATAGCACCCATTGCTGCGAAACATGGAGCACAAAGTAAGTTGAAGATTAGGAATGAATATCCAGCTAACTTTGTTAACCCTTCGAAATCTAGAATTCCAAATACTCCTACTACTTCTTCTTTGGCTACTAGTCCCATAATAGTGGCCACTGTAGCTGTAGAGTTTCCAAATCCAAGTGGTACAAAGACAAATTTTAATGCATCCCCAAGATGTCCAAGAACACTGTCTGCTAACTCTAGATCTAGATTAAATCCGAAATGCCCATCAGTCCATCCAAATACTGAACCAGCCCAGATTAATATAGATGATAACAAGATAATAGTTCCAGCCTTCTTAATGAATGACCATCCTCTTTCCCACATACTTCTAAGTACAGTTCCCACTGTAGGAAGGTGGTACTCTGGAAGTTCTATTACAAATGGTGCGGGGTCCCCTGCAAACAGTTTTGTCTTCTTCAAAATAATTCCTGAAATTACGATTGCCGCTATTCCCAAGAAGTAGGCACTTGGTGCCACCCATCCAGCATTATTAAATAACGCCGCGGCAATCAAAGCAATGATAGGAAGTTTTGCTCCACAAGGGATAAATGTGGTAGTCATAATTGTCATCTTTCTATCTCTATCATTTTCAATAGTACGCGATGCCATAATACCCGGGATACCACATCCAGAACCTATCAACATAGGAATGAATGATTTTCCAGACAAACCAAACTTTCTGAAAATTCTATCCATGATAAAGGCAACCCTGGCCATATATCCACAACTCTCAAGGAATGCTAGGAATAAGAACAACACAAACATCTGTGGCACAAATCCTAATACTGCACCCACACCAGCCACGATACCGTCTAGTATCAATGCCTTTAACCAATCTGCACAGTGTATTGCATCTAATCCTTTTTCCACTACCACAGGTACGCCGTTCACCCACCAAGCCCCTTTGGTTTCAGATGGATCTGGTACGGCAAACTCGCCCTCTTCATCTAATGATCCAGACTTTGTAAGAACATTTGTCACACTATATGATTTATGATTTTCGTTTTCTTCCAACTCGGCAGCATATGAGCCGTAGTCCTCTTCAAAGGCTCCAAAGTCTTGATCCTTATAGTCGGTTTGTAATGCTTCTACTGCATTTTGATTTACCTTTTTATCTTTAGATGCTTGATCTAGCACTACTCCTAGATCTTTAGTAAATACATCTTTGGATGCCCATGAGTCTACTCTTTGCTCATAAGCAGATGAACCTTTTCCGAAAAGGAAGAATCCATCCCCAAATAGACCGTCGTTAGTCCAATCAGTAACCCAAGTTCCTACTGTAGTAACCGAAATATAGTAAACAATAAACATGATGGCAGCAAAAATAGGTAGTGCCAAAATTCTATTTGTTACTATCTTATCAATCTTGTCTGATGTAGTAGACTTGTGTGCTTCTCTTTTCTTATAACATCCTCTCAAGATTTCTGCTATATAAACATATCTCTCATTTGTAATGATGCTCTCTGCGTCATCATCCAGCTCATCTTCCACTGACTTAATATCCTGTTCGATGTGCGCCATTACATCTGGATCTATTTTTAGACTCTCAAGAACTTTTTCATCTCGCTCAAAAATTTTGATAGAGTACCATCTCTGTTGTTCCTCTGGCATATCATGAATAACAGCTTCCTCAATATGAGCTAGCGCATGTTCTACTGTTCCACTAAAACTGTGCTTAGGAACAACCTTTCCTTTCTCAGCTGCTTCTATCACTGCCTCAGTTGCTTCTTTGATACCTCTATCTTTCAGAGCTGAAATCTCAACTATTTTACAACCTAACTGTCTAGATAGCTCTTTAATATTAATCTTGTCGCCACGTTTTTCTAAGACGTCTTGCATATTAATAGCCACTACCACAGGAATTCCCAATTCCATAAGTTGTGTAGTTAAGTATAAGTTTCTCTCAAGGTTAGTTCCATCCACTATATTCAAAATAGCATCTGGCTTTTCTTCTATTAAATAGTTTCTAGCTACCACCTCTTCCAAAGTATATGGTGATAGCGAATAAATACCTGGAAGGTCCACAATTCTTACATCTTTTTTACTCTTAAGTTTTCCTTCTTTTTTTTCAACTGTAACGCCCGGCCAGTTTCCGACAAACTGATTGGCACCAGTCAATGCATTAAATAATGTAGTCTTACCACTGTTAGGGTTTCCTGCTAAAGCAATTTTAATTGACATAGTTTTCTCCTTCTTTGATTAGTTGTAACTAACTAATTTAGTAAAAATAAAATGCCTCCTCGGCAAATTATTTTTATTCAACTTCTATCATCTCAGCATCCGCTTTCCTGATAGAAAGTTCATATCCTCTTACTGTAACTTCAATAGGGTCTCCTAAAGGTGCTACTTTTCTAATATATATTTCTACACCCTTTGTAATTCCCATATCCATAATTCTTCTCTTAACTGGGCCTTCACCATATAATTTTACTACCCTTATGGTTTCTCCCACTACCGCATCTCTTAATGACTTCATCTGCTTCTCCTTTGAATGTTAAAATTTCTTAAATCTATTAAATCATGATTTTCTGCGCCAAGTCTTCTCCAATAGCAATTCGAGAATCTTTCACGTTAACAATAACGTTTCCTCCTTGCTTGGTAACTATAGTCACTTCGCCGCCTGGAACAAAACCAAGCGTCTCTAAATGTTTTTTTATCTCAGGTTTTCCACCAATTCTAATAATTGTATTAACTTTTCCTGGGTCTGCTAATGTTAGTGGCATCATCTCTATCTCCTTTTAGCAATACAAAATAGTTAGTTTCCTCTAACTCGTAGTTAGTATAAACTAACCAATTTTATTTGTCAACATTTTTTTATCGTGTTATAATCAATAAAACTGATGAACGGATGGATAGTGATATGCAGAATAACGAATCTCAAGAAATGTACTTAGAGACAATATTAGTCCTAAGTCAAGAAAAAGAACATGTACGCTCAGTGGATGTGGCAAACAATCTAGGCTTTAAAAAGTCTAGTGTCAGCGTTGGCATGAAACATTTGCGCGAAAAAAAATATATTAAAGTGGATGATAAGGGTTATATAACTCTCACTGCTTCTGGACAAAAAATTGCAAAAATGATTTATGAGCGCCACCAATTCTTATCAGGGTATTTAATTAAGATTGGTGTACCGGAAGAGATTGCAATAGACGATGCATGTAAGATCGAACACGTAATAAGCCAAGAAAGTTTTGAAGCACTTAAAAAAAGAGTTAAAAATATAAAATAATTTTATTCTAAAAAAGAAAAGTATAAAGGCACTCGCTAGGAAAGTCGCTCGTTGCCTTCATACTTTTCTTTTTTAATGCTCTTTTTTTATTAGCTTTTTTACTTGTTCAATGCATTAATGTCTATTATTTTTGCTTTTCCATATAGATATTGGCCGTCTTCCATTATTGCATATGGGCGAACATAATACTTTGCCTTGGAATGTTTCTTTAGGCCATCTTCAAAGATTAGGTCTGTATTAAAGTAAGTGGCCGATGTAAACTTCTGCAGGTCTAGATTTTCTATATCTTCGGAATCATTTTGAAAAACTTTTATAAAGCCTTCGTCGTTGTCTACGTTTAAATCTTTTTCCGTAATGCCAGTGTCGTCTTTTCCATCGATACTCTTGAGCCCAAGAATTAATCCGTTAGTAGAAATAGTTTTTCCTTTCATATCAGGATGGACGTAAGATCTTATTTTAACTGCTGCTTTCTTCTTATTAAACTGAAGAGCAAATGTATCTAATTCGCTGCTCTCCACTATCTTTTTAGGTTTAGCCTTCGTGTATGATTGGTCTTTGTTTTGGTAAACGCGAACGTAATCCACATACATAGTAGCATTCTTGAAATTTTTCTTTGGGCCAGTAAATCCAGTATAACCTGTCTCGTTACTTGAGATTGCCAAGTTTAGCAATAAGTAAAACTGGTCTCTGAATTCATCGGCGTTACTATCATATAGATTTGCTGAAAAGTAAACTTTGTCATCCACATACCAATCAATTCTATTTGCACCCCAGACTATTCCGTAAGTGTGCCAAGCATTAATGCCCTTCTTTTTACCACCCGGATATTTATAAACATGGTTATTGAACATTCCGCTGTACATCATATTTGTACTTCTAGCCATCCAGTGAATAGCGCCCGAAGCATAAGGGCGATCATTAGCATGTTCCATTATATCCAGCTCGCCACACGCCGGCCAAGGCAAACCGTCATTACCCATCATCCAAAATGCCGGCCAAACAGCCGCTTGATTTCCACCTACCACTTTCAGTCTTGCTTCAATCTTGCCATATTTAAAGGTCTTCTTGTCGGTAGTCTTCAAACGACCAGATGTATAATCTGAAAGTCCATACTTTTCTTTCTTTGCATGAATTATTAATCTTCCATTTTTGACGCGGACGTTTTCTTCTCTGTCCGTGTATGATTCTAGTTCATTATTTCCCCAGCCAGAAAATCCTGTTCCTATATCATATGTCCAAACATCTTCATTGAGTTTCTTGCCGTTGAATTCATCGCTCCACTTAAGCTTCCAACCACTATCATCTGGCTTTAGATTTTTTGCTTGGACAGAAAAAGTAGCGCTACCAAAAAGTAACGCTACTGCTATTAATAATGTAATAATTTTTCTTGCCGTCTTTTTCATATTTTTATTATACATATACGCTGCCATCTTCACTAGTGCTTTAGTTATGCTAGCGGTTTCATTTTATACATACTGGCTGGCAGCGATTCCTGCTATCGCTCCGTCTGCTGCAGCTGTCGCTAGCTGACGAACACTCTTTGTTCTGCAATCGCCCGCTACAAAGATACCATCTGCTTTTGTTTTACAATCTTCCAATGCTTTCACGTAACCATTTTCAAGTTCAACAATATCTTTAAAGTCCTCATTATCCGGAACCTGCCCAATAGCGATAAACAAACCATCCACATCTAGCACTCTCTCTTCTTCAGTCTTTTTGTTTTTAACTTTTACACCAGATACATGATCTTCGCTAGTCAAAATCTCTGATATAGTAGAATCCAAAACGAACTCTACATTATCTTTGCCTCGGAGTTTCTCTACATCTTTTTCATCTCCGCGGAATTCATCACGTCTGTGAATAACATAAACTTTCTTGCAGTAGTTTGATAAGAAGTCTGCATCTTCTAACGCTGTGTTTCCACCACCGTTTACCGCCACGCTCTTATCTCTAAAGAACATGCCATCACATGTAGCGCAATATGAAACACCTTTTCCAACTAAGGATTCTTCATTATCTAGACCAAGTTTCCTATTCTTTGCACCAGTGGCAATAATCACTGCCTTAGATTTATACTCGCCCTTTGGAGTCTTTACTTTTTTTACATCACCTTCTTCTATGCCGATAGCCTTTTCAAATTTAAATTCTGCGCCAAAGTCCTTCGCCTGATTGTAGAGGTTGGTTGCAAAATCGAAACCTGAAACGTGAGCGATGCCTGGATAGTTTTCTACATCTGGAGTATTCACTATCTGACCACCGTATGTAGACTCTTCTAAAACCAAAACAGTTTTTCCACTTCTTCTTGCATATATGGCGGCTGATAAACCCGCAGGTCCCGCACCTATAACAATAATATCGTACATAATACTCTCCTAAAACAGATTTGGGGCGAAACTATTCGCCCCATATAGTATGTAAAAGTTATTTAACTAAGTCTAGAACCTCATCCTTAGAAATAACACCAATGCTTCTATTTGCTTCCTCTCCGTTTTTGAAAACTACAAGACAAGGGATTGACTGGATGTTATATCTAACAGCTAGGCCTTGATTGTCATCTACATTTACCTTTGCTACTTTGAAGCCTTCAGCCTCTGCAGCCACTTCCTCCACTACTGGTCCTAACATTTTACATGGTCCACACCAACTAGCCCAAAAGTCTACCAACACTGGCACGTCTGATTTTAATACTTCTTCTTCAAAATTATCTAATGTTACATTTAATGCTTCCATAATATCCTCCTTATTTTGTGACTTTGTCAAAGACTAATCTTCTAATCCACCTAGCACTTTGTCTAGGAGTTTTCTAAGTTCTTTTGCTTCCTCCTGGTTTAGATTAACACATCTTCCCATCTTTGAAGGAATGTTTGATGCTTTGTCTTCCAACTTCTTACCCTTTGCTGTAAGTTGAACTACAAGATTTCTCTCATCATTCTTTGCTCTTATCCTTTTAACATAACCCTTACTTTCAAGTTTCTTTAAAAGTGGTGTGAGTGTTCCTGAGTCAAGGTAAAGAGCCTCTCCCAGTTCCTTAACATTGCACTCGTTGTTTTGCCAAAGGGCCATCATTGCGATGTACTGCGTGTATGTAAGATCAATCTCATCTAGGAAAGGCTTATACTTTCTAACGATTTCTTTTGAGCAAACATAAAGCGGAAAACATAACTGATTTTCTAGTTTTAAACAATCGTACTTACTCATTTTTTCACCTGATTTCTTATAGAACTTCTTTGATTTTATCTTCAATGTCTTCTGGTTTAGTAGTAGGTCCAAACCTCTCTACTACGTTTCCTTCTTTGTCTACCAAGAATTTTGTGAAGTTCCACTTAATACGCTTAATCAATCCACCCTTTTGAGATTTAAGATATTTGTAAAGCGGGTCCTCATCTTTTCCATTAACATTAATCTTCTTAAATTGTCTAAACGATACATCGTACTTAGCTGTACAAAATTCTCTAATTTCCTTATCGCTGCCAGGCGCTTGATGTCCAAACTGGTTACAAGGAAAATCTAAAATTTCAAAACCTTGATCTTTATACTTTTTATACAAAGCTTCTAGCCCCTCGTACTGCGGAGTAAATCCACAACCTGTTGCAGTGTTAACAATCAATAATGCCTTACCCTTATATTCTGCCATATCAACGTCTTCGTTGAACATGTCTTTTACTTTAAAATCATATATACTCATCTTTTCATCCTCCTTTGAATTAGATTGTGTACAATTTAATTATACGCAACTTGTTACAAATGTCAACACTTTTTTATATAAAAAACCAAATCAATGCAACTACAACTACAACCACAATAACTATAGTAAACAAACAGCCCATTCCAGCATCATCATTTTCTGAAGCGGTTTGGTTCGTTTTTTCTCACTTGCTTTTTGCGCATTTACTTCTGCTGCCACTTTCTTAGCTAAACGATCTTCCGCTTCTTTTTGTTTTCTGGCAGCTTCTTTTGCTTTTTTCTTCTTATACTTATTAATCTTTTTCTGCTTGCGTCTTGAGATTGGTTCTGGTCCATAGATTGCATGATAATCATCCCAAAACTCTAATTCTTCAATTACATCCCAATCATTACTCATAATTACTACCTCTTATTTTAATTATATACCTATGTAGAAATAAGTAAAATAAACTATTCTACATTAAATATATAACAAGTCGGCTGTACATATAATTGGACAGTAAAAAACAGAGGTCTGAAGACCTCTGTTTTTTGAATATTTTTATTCTTCTATCACTGTCCATGAAACACCTGCCGTGTCCACACTTACGTGGCAAGCAATACTGCACGACAATGGTGCGTAATAAACTTCATGGTCAGGAAATGTTTCCTTAACTCGATTAAGCCATTCATCTCTTTCCTCTGTTTTAGTGAATGTTCCTGATACGCATAGGCTAAGTCTTTCTTTAGGATAATCTGCAAAGCGTTCTGTTAAATCCTGCTTTGCCGCCTCTATCATTTTATTGTAAGCTGCCTTCATTCCTCGGACCTTAGCATAGGCATCTAACTTTTCACCTTGGATAGTAAGCACTGGCTTTATATTAATAGCTGTAGCAATCAAAGCCGCTGTAGGTGTAACACGTCCACTCTTCTTTAGATACTTAAGAGACTGTACTGTAATATAAATACTAGAATTAAACGCGTTAGCCTCTAGTGCTTCTTTTATTTCCTTAGCATTCTTACCCTTAGCTACTAACTTCTTCGCATCATATACTGAATCGCGAAGTGTAACTGAGATTCTATGGTTATCTACTACCTGTACCTTGCCATCGTACTCTTCTGCAAACTGAGCAGCTGTATGGCATGAGCCCGACAAACCACTAGACATAGGAATGTATACTATCTCATCATATCCATCTTCCAATATATTATCCCAAAACTCTAATAAATCTTTGAGTAGTGGTTGAGCAGTCATTACATCTTTATCATTAATTAGCGCATCATACAAATCTTCATTTGTGATAGTTTCGCCTTCTAAAAACTCTTGACCATCCACAATTACTGGCATTGGAAGCACAAATATTCCGTTTTCGTTCCCCTCTTTCACTGTGATACCACTGTTGGTATCTGTCATAATTGCTGTTTTCATTATATCTTAAACCTGAGCCCTGTCCGTTTTATAAGCCTTCATTATAACGCTCAATTCATTCCTTTCTTAATCTACTCTCTCGTCTCCCCAGAAAAATAGTGCAACTGTACCTGGGCCTGTATGACATCCAATAGTAGCACCAATTGGATAAATTTGAACTTTTTCATCCAAACTAGGGAATGTTTCATCTATCTTATCAGCTAAAGCTCTTGCATCATCATAGCATCCAGCCTGTGAGATGAAGCACTTGCCTGAGTACTCTGTTCCATTCTCGGCGTGTTCAATCATTTTCTCTAAAGTTCTCTTGATAACCTTCTTCTTCCCACGTACCTTTTCTCGAGGAACAAGTTTACCTTCGTTATCCACATTTAGAAGTGGACAAATACCAAGTAAGTTACCAACTACACCTGAAGTTTTTGAAACACGACCACCTTTGATAAAGAAAGTAAGGTCTGTTGTAAAGAACCAGTGGTGCATTCTCTTTTTGTTAGTCTCAATCCAAGATCTCAGTTCTTCAATATCTGCACTGTTGTCTCTCATGTCTGCCAAAGTTTCCATAATTAAACCAAATCCTGCTGACGCAGCATATGAATCTACTATATAAAGTTTTCTTTCTGGATATTCTTCCTTCAATTCCTCTGCTGCCACGCATGCAGAGTTATATGTTCCAGAGATTCCACTAGAAAGTGCAATGTGCAAAACATCTTTTCCTTCCTCTAAGAATTCCTTAAAGAAATCTATATACTGCTGAACAGTAACTTGTGAAGTCTTAGCATCTTCTCCATCTAGCATTCTTTTAAATAACTCTTCCTGAGTAATGCTTTGACCCATATCATCAGCATACGTATCCTTTCCCAACTGAACATGGAATGATACATATGGGAGATTTCTCTCTTTTAAGTATTCATTTGATAAATCCACTGTGGAACAACATGTTAAAACAAAATCACTCATAATTATTCTCCATTCTCTTAATTTCTAGTATGTTCAATGATTTTTTATCTTTTGAAAGTATACCATATAATGAATATTATATCTATTAGCAGTAAAAAATGGATACCAACATTTAGTTGGTATCCATTTTAAAGTAAATCGTTTTATTCACTTCTAAGAGCAATAACCGGATCTTGATGCGCGGCCTTTGTCGCAGGAATAATTCCTCCTAGTAACGTCAAAATGATGCTAATTGCAATAAGTATTAATCCTGAGTCAAATGGTAGGAATGCTGTCATTTCAATTCCATCTCCCAAATACTTAATCAACATATTTCCTGGTATCAACAAAATATGTGTAATAATAATTCCTATGACACCTGCCAGTGCTCCCACTATAAATGTCTCCGCATTAAATACATTTGATATATTTCTCTTTGAAGCACCAATGGCGCGAAGCACGCCAATCTCTTTCTTTCGCTCAAGCACACTTATATAGGTAATAACTCCTATCATAATGGAAGAAACCACTAGCGAAATTCCAACAAACGCAATCAATATATAACTTAGCGCATTAACAATTTTGGTAACTGAACTCATCAAAGTTCCCACTATATCAGTGTAGGCAATAGCCTTGTTCTTCTGGCCACTAGTTTTCATCTTCTTATTATATTCTTCAATCAAATCGCCCAGTTTATCCTTACTCTCAAAACTTCTTGGATAAAGTTCAATCTCGAAAGGCTCTGATGTTTCGGCATAACCTAGATTCTTCATGTTTTGCTCATAAGTAGTAATTTCTTTTGACATGAGCGAACTCATTAAATCCTCTAAATCTTTTTGACTAGCTTTCATCTTAAACGCGCTCGCCAAAGAATTTGGATCAAAGTTGAACATATCTCTCAAATTATTTGAAAAATCCTTCATGGAATTGGCCATTGAATTTTGAATAGCATTTGTGTCTACCATACTATTCATAATCTTACCAATCTTCTTAGAAGCATCATCAGAACTTAAATATTTTCTAAATCCATTCATTACGCTATCAGTGGTGGCTAGATTATGTTTCTTAGCATATTTACCGTATCCCTTCATCAATTTATTTGAAAGTTTGCTGAAGTCCATATTATTTTGCCCAGAGGATGGCACTAGCTCCTGAATACTTTCCGACAAAAGTTTCTGTGCTTCTGCGGAGCCCAAATACTCCTGTACATAGGTATTCATCTTGGTCACATCCTTGTAACCCTTCTTATTAATATAAGACTGGAAGCCGGACATAACATTAACCATAATCTTGCCCATAGTGTTTCCATCTATTTTTGCTCCCATACTCTTCGCTATGCTAGCTATCTCATCTTGCATCAGCTTTCTAGCATCGTTAGAATTTAGGTATTTTGAGAAACCGTTCGACAAATCATCAAACGAATCAACCTTATTACTCTTAGCGTATTTCTGATAACCGTTCATAACGCTGTTAAACATCTTTTGAAGTTCTTTATTTGTGGTTTTCTTTCCAGCATTTTTGAAAATGTCATTCATAGTATCCGCGTCAAAGCCCATAGAATTAAAATCTAAAGAGTTAACGTCAAATGAAAAAATATTCTTCATTACCTCTTCGTCAAAGTCAAACAACTTTGATAAATCTAATCCGCCCTTTTTGGTTTCATCGTCAAATTTTTTACCTGTGAACACATTTTTCTTTGGATGGTTTATTTGATCTTTCACCACTTTGCTACCAGCAGCTCTGTTTATTACACCATCCACCAAATCGGAAGTGTAATAAATACCCTGCGTAAGCATTTTGGCGGAGGCATCCTTCTTGGCAGAAACCACTCCCACTATCTTAATTGGGCGACTCTTAGCAACTACTTTCTTCATGTATTTTTCGTTGTCCTTTTTAGACGCCCATACTTTGTATTTCTTGTCGTACTTGTAACACTTATAAGAATCAACCAGTTTAAACTCCATTCCGATGAAGTCATCAAAATTAAAACTATGTTTCTTCTTACTTATTTTTATTTTCTTTCCACTAGAGTAATCTTTAATTGCCTTTTCCAACTCCTTGGCATCCTTAATACCCAACGTATAAAGCACGCGGTCCGAAACATTATTGTTTTCCGAAAGAACAAGCACTAACTCATCTTCATTTTTTGGCCAGTGTCCAGCCTTTATTGAATACTGAGATTTATAAAGTCCCTCCTCGTCTGGAAGTTTGAAGAAGTTATCAAAAGACATACCCAAATTGGCAGCCATAGATGAATAAGAGTCCGTCACTCCCATAGATTCATATGCATTCTCAGGATTCACCTGCCTAATTTTCTTATTCTCAAACTCTTTATAAATGAGAGGAACTACATTGTATGAGTATTCAATGGCCTTTGCGTCCTGGTCAAAAACCTTTTTGTTTTCCCCAATATAACCTTTAAAAGATTTTAGGTCATTTGTTTTAATATTTGAAAAAGTATTTGTTATAGTTCTAAGCTCACGTACCTCTTTATCTCCCTTTTTAGGCTTGCTCATTGTGTCTTGAGTTTCCTTTAGCATAGCTGTAAAATCCATATTCGTTTTCATAATTTGAATAGGATACTCAGAGAGTGTATCTTCCTCTAGATTATCAATGTGCTCATTAACACCGTTTGATAGTGACAAAATAAGAGCAATTCCAATAATGCCAATAGAGCCAGCGAATGCTACCAAAATAGTTCTAGCTTTCTTCGTCAAAAGGTTAGAAAAGCTCAATCCCAAAGCGGTTAAAAAGTTCATAGATGATTTTTTCTTGCGACCTTTTTTGTGAACTGTCTTTGCACCTAAATCATTTGTTTTGGAAATGGTTTTATTAGACGTTCTTTCATTTTGCATTTCCATTTCAACCATAGAGGCTCTAATTTCCTCTTCTGTAGGTGCATCTGTGTCTGAAACTATATTTCCATCTTCTATATTTACAATCCTAGTTGCGTACTCATTTGCAAGTTGGGGGTTATGAGTAACCATTACAACTAAACGATCCTTTGCCACTTCTTTCAGTAAGTCCATAACCTGAACACTAGTGGTAGAATCTAACGCTCCCGTAGGCTCATCCGCTAGCAAAATGTCAGGGTCATTAACTAGTGCTCTTGCTATAGCAACACGCTGCATCTGACCACCAGATAGCTGGTTAGGTTTTTTCTTTGCGTGCTCCTCTAGTCCCACTTGTTTAAGAACCTTTAGTGCTTTCTTCTTTCTCTCACTCTTGCTGACACCAGAAATAGTAAGAGCAAGTTCCACATTTGAAAGAACTGTCTGGTGAGAAATCAAGTTATAACTTTGGAACACAAAACCGATAGCATGATTTCTGTAAGTGTCCCAATCCCTATCTTTGTAGTTCTTGGTAGATGTTCCATTAATAATCAAATCGCCACTATCGTATCTATCCAAGCCTCCGATAATATTAAGCATAGTAGTTTTTCCAGAACCACTAGGTCCCAAAATAGCTACGAACTCGTTGTCGCGGAAAGTTAAATCCACTCCATCTAAAGCCGTTTGAATAAAATCACCTGTCCTATATTCTTTTTTAATACCTCTTAATTCAAGCATCTTGTTCTCCTACTTGATCCATTTCTTCTTTTACGTTTTTTCTTCCCCTAAATGTCAAAACTGTAAGTCTATAAATGGTAAAGAAAGGTTTAATAACTTTGTGCTTGTATACAAATGGATGATATATTCTATACCAGTTTTCACCTGGAAATAGTCTGTTTATAATATACTCTTACTTTGTGATAGCATCTGCAGATTTTCCCCGCCAAAGATAAGGAAGTTATTTCCATAGCAATATTATGTCTCTTGTGAGTCATTTTTCTAGCCTCTTTTCTGTGTCTACTATTAGTAAATTTCCTGCATGCCTTATTTATTATGCACATCTTATCATTATAAGCAATCGCAATCGTATAAACAAGAGCAATTGAACACAAAAAAATCTACACCTGCTTTCACAGGTGTAGAATAAAAAATAAAAGGAAAACTAGGGGAAACAAGCTAATATCAAAGACGAACAAAACTCTGATATTTTATTTTGTATTTTTTATTCCTTTTATTGTTTTCTCTAGCGACGACCTATCCTTTACATTATAGGTCGTCACGTTTTTCAAAATCTTGTTGATGCTATGAGATAAATTATCCCCCGGACCGCATTCAACAAATACATCAACCCCTTCCTCATACATTTGGATGATTACCTCTTTCCAATTGTCCGGTTCAAAGATTTTGTCACTCAAAATCTCTACGATGCTTTTTAAATCATCTGGATATTTTTTTCCTTTTTTTACAGAATAGATTGGAATCAAGGGTTTTCTCAAAACATAATCTATCCCGTCTGTTAATTCTTTTTTTACCTGCCTCATTCTTTTATGTTCAAGTTTGATGCCTTTGTTTTGATACATCTTTTTATAATTTTCAACCTCGAACAATATATTGCTCTTTCGGCAAGTAAGTTGAAAGGCTTCATCAAAACTCAGTATCCCAGAAGCGGAAATAGCCATCATCTCTCCTACTCCAAAACCGGCTACCACATCTGGTTTAATGCCGTATTTTTTCAACGCTAAGTATGAGGCTAAATCTGCGAGGAACAAGCTAGGATACAAGTCTATGCTATTCTCCAAGTCCTTATTTGTACTGTGAAACATAGTGTTTAAAATACCTATTCTATACTGTTCCAAATAAGTTAATTGTTGCTTGATAGCATAGTAATCGTCGAAGAATTCTTTGCCCATTCCGGGATACTGAGTCCCCTTACCATCAAATATAAAAGCTACTTTTCCCATTTTTATCTCACCTCACACAACTGTTAAAAATGGTAGAAAAAACTATTAATAAAAAGTGCATATTTTTTGGGTGTGCTATATGCAATAAAATATATGCACTATTTATTTTCTTCCTCTACTGATATAGTAAACCTGGGGGTAACCCCCAGGTCAAGTAAAAATTTAAATTTTTTTAAAAAAAATTATGGACAAAAGAGATACTAGAAAATTCACATTAAGTGCGACAGAGTTTGCAAAACTATGTAACACAACGAGAGACACATTAAGACACTATTATGAAAGTGGGCTATTGATTCCTCATATTGACAAATCTAATGGGTATAGTTATTATGCGCCAACGCAGGCTAGCACTTTCTTCTATATAAAAGCATTCAGCAATGCCGGATGTTCTTTACAAGAGATAAATGAAATAATACATAACTTTGATCAAGAAAAAATCATTGATATAGCTAATGAAAAAGTAATGAAAATGCACCAAGAGTTATTTAGAATTAATAACAATATAGCTGCACTTAATTTATCTCTATGGTTACTAAAACAATACGACCGACACAAAGACAATGTCCCATACAAAGATTTCATTAATAACTTTTGGATAACAAAGACTCCTGTTAATTGTCACAATCACCCTAAACATGCCGGGGATTTGGCGGAGGATTTGAAGATGCACTTTTCTTCTACCAACCACACTGAAAACCTGACAATATTCCCAACGGGTGCATCCATTAAATACGATAACTTAGTACAAGGCAATTATGAATACAGCGACATAATTTCTATCACTCCATTCTCTATTCCTGATGAGAATACTTTCGTCGTACCAAGTAATACGACAGTATGTTGTTATCATGACCATGAAACAGAAGACATATCAATTACCTATAAAAAAATATTGTCGTATATAAAAAAGAACAAACTCAAAGTTTGTTCTGATCTAAATATTATTAGTTTTATAAATCTATATAACGCTAAAAAAGCACACACATATTTCAAATATATGTTTATTTGTGTGGAAGATGAATAGTCAGATAAAATAAGGATGATATTTATTGGACACCATCATTTTAAATAATAAAAAAATCAATTAAACAATAAAGAAGTGGCTGTTGCAAATTTTGCAATAGCCACTTTTACTTTGTATTTATTTAACTTTCTTCTTTACTACTTTTGACCAATCTGAGTATGTGTAAATATCTTTGTTACTACTCTTAACTAATTTATAAGTTCTAATTCTCAAGTAGTAAGTTTTCTTTCTCTTAAGTTTCTTTATAGTCTTAGTAGTTTTCTTTACTGTATATGTCTTAGCTTTCTTGAAAGATTTTTTCTTTGCAATCTGCAATTTATATCCCGTTATGCTAGAAACCTTTTTCCAAGTAATCTTAAGTGATTTCTTTTTAGCCTTAACCTTTTTAAATGATGTAGGTGTAAGTTTAGGTTCAGGTTTAACTGTAGGCTTTTCTGTAGGTGCTACTGTAGTTTCTGGTACAGGCACTGGAATCTTAAACGCTACAGCACCTGTTAGGTTACTAAGCCATGTAGTTCCATTTCCTCTCTTTACAGTAAGTGGTGTAACTGTAACACCTTGGATACTTTGCGCTTTTGTTTGATCAACATCCACTACTGTTCCCAAATCACTTACCACATATCCTACTCCATTCTCTGTACCAAGATAAAGCATAGTGTGGCCACGGAAATATAGCATAGTGCACGCTGGCATAGTTTCTAAAATCTCCATCTTTTCTTCGTCGGTCTTTCCTTCTAAATCAGTTCTAGTGCCAGGAATAGCTTGCTGCCAATTTGTATTTCTTGGAAGAACGAAACCGCAACACTTATAAACATTTCTTGTAAGCATTGAGCAATCCATGGACTCTAGCATTCCGCCCCATCCATATCTATTTCCTAGACACGCGAAAGATAATGATAGTAGATTAGCCTGAGTCATTGGAACAAATCCTACACTCACACTGAAGTGTTCAGAAATCATTGCAACTTTTCTTTCGTATTTACCACTATCAGTTCTAGTTGGGACATAAACTATATAATTGTTCCATGTTCCACGCTCTCCAATATTACTTGGTATATCTGATTCAGGAACTAACTTTAATATAGAACTAAAGTTAAGTTTTATGTCTGATGGATATGCGCCGTAAATATTTGGCTCTAAAGTTATTTTATCTTGAGTTACTACGACAAAGTCCTTGGCTGAAGTTTTTACTTGCCAAGCTTCTAACCACTCATCTTTATCCTGACAGATAGCAACATTATCAGATGAAACCCAACCAGTTACTGTATCGCAGTATCCCCAGTAGTATGTCTTTCCATTTACATCGGCTTTTTGTCTGATAACAAACGGATCATTTACATTAAGTGCCACTAACACTAACTCGTCATCAGTATCATTTGCACTGTAACCTACTACATCAGATGTAGGCCAACTGCGAACTTCTGCAGTCTTTGTTACTATCGCATAGTCGTTATTTCTTTCAACATCACTATAGCCTGTATATTCAATGGCTGTCGCTAGATTTCCAAAGTAATCGTTTTTATCTATCTGGGTTCCATCGATATAACAAGGATCAGTTGGAACCTCGCTGTTTTGCGCCAAAGAATCTCTTAGTTTTAATGCGTTATATGTCAAAGGAAGACCTACTAGGTCGTTTAAATATGTGCCTTTAGAAGAAAGTGCATTTGCATTTACTGCATCTATCTCATCTGCATTCATTAATACTTCATTGGCATCTGTCTTTGTGCGTGCTGTCCAATAATCTGCTTTACACATTTCCTCTGTCACGCCGTATGCGTATGTAACATTACCAGCCTTAGATTTTTCTTTAACATCTGCTGACTTATAAATTACATCCGCTGATACTGTGGTGGCAAATAGTGCCATAACAGTTAAGGTTACTACTAATAATCTTTTCATTTTATTTAATAACCTCCACTACTTCTCCAATATACATATCATGCCAATCTTCATCCGCATACATAGCATTCTTTATATCTTCTGGCATATTTTCTGCTTCTATTGGTTGCTTACAAAGTTTCTTACATACAAGTGTCATCTCTGCTTCTTTAAATGTCATAGTATTAGCCACTGCTTCTGGAGTTAGGCCTGAATCATTCATCTTATCCATATCTCTACCAGACTTTGAACCCATAACTCCTAACACGTCTTTGTATTCCTCTGGATAAAAACTTACTGTGAAGTAATCATTGTTATCCATAAAGTCATGTGTGTATCTAGATTTTCTAACGTAAGTAGTTACTACTGGCTTATTCCAGAGCGTACCCATACTACCCCAGCTGATTGTCATAGTGTTAAAGTTTGACTCATCTCCTGCTGTAAGCAAAGCCCACTGGTTGTTAAACTTTGAAAAAATATCTAATTCTAAATTCATGACGTTCTCCTTCTATTTTTATTTTATTATATCAACTTACAATAGTTTTGTAATTCTATTCGTATAATTATTCAAATTTAATTATATCTTTATAAAGCATTGTGTACTTATCTTTTTCCCAGTAATCATGAAAGTGTCCAAAGTACCATCTTTTAAATTCCAGTTTAGATGCTACCTCTCTCATCAACCACTCTTCAGTAGAATTATCCACCCTCCTTTGATCAATTCCAGGTAGGAAAAGGTGTCGTGGCATGACGTTATATGGGCATGTATGTGAGAATACATAATCCACTTTCCATCCCGCTTTATCTAAGTTCTCAATCACATGTTCTTTAATCTCTGGAGATGGCTGCTCACTCTCAAACCATGGTAATCCGTTTTCTAGCCTGTAATATTTGTCTACGCTATATGCTCCGCCTATCACAAGCACCTTTTGTCCATTAAGGTCATATATTTCCCCGTCCTTAGCAAAGACTTGGTTTGGGTATCTAGGGTCTATATATGCTCTCGCACCATGCCACTTCACTTCTTCATATCCGCTAACATTGAAAGGCCTCTCCTCATGATTGCCGTGGATGCAAAAGAATGTTATTGGCAAATCATCCCTTAGTCCCTCTTTAATCATTTGGTCTCGTCCATCTAAACAAAGATTAATTCCAGCATCACCCAAGATTACCATAATGTCATCTTGACTAGTATTATTTTCTAAACAAAAGAATAATATTCTTTTGAAATCCCTATGTGTATCCCCTGTCAAATAAATCATTTTCTTCTCCTACAAATCAAAAATACTCATCTGTCCATCTTTCCAAGGCTTCTGGTAAGCCTCACGAACCACATCATCGTCATTTAACTCTCCCGACAAAAGTGGTGACTTAGGATTGTGATTCTTCATATTGTAAACCACTGTCTCCCTGTCATAATTAGCATAACAATATTTGCAACCGTGACCGCAGGTATTATATGCACCTATGTCAGCACCCAGCAAACACTGGCACTCGGCCCTAGCATTCTGTGGCTTAGG
>CAJOMD010000022.1 GCA_905235555.1 uncultured Eubacterium sp. | reverse complement strand
GTAAAATCAAATCCCATTTTTCTACCTCCTAAATTTTTTAAATTAAAAGTAAAAATCCTATCTATTTTTTACTGTACCCAAACATTAACAAAATCACTGTCCAATAAACGTCCCACTCAGCAGACTTCTTACTGTCAGCCATTTTCTCAAATACCCCCCTAAATCCAAAAAGAACCACACTTTATTTAGTGTAGTTCTTTTAGTAAACATCTATTAATATGCAAACTTTTCGTCCAAATATTCTTTCAAGTCCTCAATCTTGATTCTCTCTTGTTCCATAGAATCGCGGTCTCGTACTGTAACTGCTCCGTCTTCTTCTGAGTCAAAATCATAAGTGATACAGAATGGCGTTCCTATTTCGTCCTGACGACGGTAGCGCTTGCCGATGGCTCCTCTATCATCGTATTCGCAGTTGTAATACTTTGATAGTTCTTCAAATACTTTTGTGGCGCCATCATTTAACTTTTTAGATAAAGGAAGCACTCCTACTTTCACTGGAGCTAGCGCTGGATGGAAGTGCATAACTGTACGAATATCCGGCTTCTCTTCTGTTCCTATATTTTCTTCATCGTATGCTGCGCAAAGGAAAGCCAATAGCACACGGTCAGCACCCAGTGAAGGTTCAATTACATATGGAACATATCTCTCGTGCTTTTCATCGTCAAAGTATGTTAAGTCTTTGCCCGATGTCTCAATATGTCTGTTTAAGTCATAGTCTGTTCTATCAGCTATTCCCCAAAGTTCGCCCCAACCAAATGGGAACAAGAACTCGATATCTGTAGTAGCATTTGAGTAGAATGAAAGTTCTTCTTCGTCGTGGTCTCGTAATCTCATCTCTTCTTCTTTAATTCCAAGATCAAGAAGCCAATCTCTACAGAAACCTCTCCAGTACTCAAACCACTCTAGGTCTGTTCCTGGCTCGCAGAAAAACTCAAGTTCCATCTGTTCAAACTCTCTTGTTCTAAAAGTAAAATTACCAGGTGTGATTTCGTTTCTGAATGACTTACCAATCTGTCCGATTCCAAATGGAATTTTCTTACGAGAAGTTCTCTGAACATTTGCAAAGTTTACAAATATACCCTGAGCTGTTTCTGGACGAAGGTAGAGTGTATCTGCTGCTTCTTCTGTC
The DNA here is from genome assembly GCA_905235555.1 of uncultured Eubacterium sp. GTDB lineage: Bacteria > Bacillota > Clostridia > Lachnospirales > Lachnospiraceae > Eubacterium_G. The sequence continues at coordinate 19,366 of CAJOMD010000022.1, read as the reverse complement.
ACACCCTGGAAAGTTTTAAACATTAGATTAAATTCTCTAATGTCTGTAAAGTTCTGTTTGCCGCACTCTGGGCAAACGATACCTTTTTCTTCTATATAGGATGCCATCTCCTCATGAGTCCAACCATCCAAACCTTTCTCTGGAGTGATACCATTTTCTGACATATATTCTTCTATCAACTGGTCTGCTCTAAATCTTGTATGGCACTCTTTACAATCCATAAGTGGATCTGAAAAACTTCCCAAGTGACCAGAAGCTTCCCAAGTATGTGGGTTCATAAGTATGGCACAATCCACACCTACATTATATTTGTTTTCTTGGATAAATTTTTTCCACCAAGCTTTTTTTACATTGTTTTTAAGTTCAACACCTAGATTTCCGTAATCCCAAGAGTTAGCAAGTCCACCGTATATTTCTGAACCTGGATATATAAATCCTCTACTCTTACAAAGTGCAACTATTTTTTCCATTGTCTTTTCCATTGTGCTTTCTCCATTTCTTTTCTATATAATAATGGCTGTCTTAGACAGCCATATTTAAAAGCAAATACTCTTATTTTTTGTCTATATCATAAACTATGTAGCTTAGTTCTCCTTTGTTCTTTGAAGTTTTAACTACATCATCTTCGTCCATCTTACAATTATTACTTATATACTTAATATCACCTTTCACTTGAACTTGGAACGGTGTATAAGTAATCAATATACAGTCTTTTAACTTTTTAATCTCTTTTGCACTTACTGTCTTTTTAGAATGAGGTTTTACAAATGTTCCTGTGATATCACATTTATCATTATCGGAAATAGGTCCCACATAAAACCCGTCTTCTTCAAACCCTGCATATTGATTCATATAATTTTTAAAATCATATGTGGTAACAAAATCAAGAACTAGTTTGGCTTCTTTAGAATTAGTTTTGAACTGCTCAATAGAACAAGCATCATCCACTGATGAATATTTACTCTTGTTAAAATCTGAAACTTCAGTATTTATTTCATTTTCTAATTGTTCTTCGTTATAATATTTCTTATCAAATTTCTCGCATGATCCATAAGATATGGCGCCATCATCTTCAATGTAGATGCCACTATCTCCTTGCTCTAGTTCTATGTCTCCTAAAGGGTTACACCCAACTAAGCCTATCATTAATGCTATTGTAACGAAAAACAATGCTACTTTTCTCATTAATATTCCCCTACTTTATCTATTATTTACCACTGATTATTCTATATAAAATTTGTTCTTATTTCAATATTATTTTATTAAAATCTAGAGAATTAAGGCACCTAAACCATATCATTCTATATAAATTCTAAAGAATTAAAATGTTTATCCACCTGTTTTTCCATATACGCGCCTATCACATCATCGAGCTGCTTTAAAATGTCTTCTTTTACATTAAACGCAAAAAGTTTATTCATGGGTGAAGTGACAATATACTGAAGTGCATAGACTGTGGAAGTTTTTAGCTCCTTATCCTTCGGCAAAGTCTCATGACAATTCTCACATACTAGGCAATCGTGTACGAGGTCAAAGTAATCAAGGTTTTCTTTACTACCACATTTGCCGCAGGCAAAAACATCTGGATACTCGCCGTTTATCACTAGCATCTTAAACTCATAAACTCTTCTTATTAGGGCGAGTGGAATTTCGCTCTTTACCAAAGTCTTCATTGCCACATAGATTAAATTTAGCATCTCTTTCGCTTCTAGGCCTTCTTTGGCGAAGTAGTCTGCTAGTTCCAGAAAATACATTCCCATATACATTTTGTCGGGGTCGGTTAAATCATTGCTAAAGTAATCGCTTATCTGAATATTGTTTATGCTGTATGAATTGCGCCCTGGGTAAAGAGAGAATTTGCCAAACGCCATCGGCTGACTGCCGGCAAGATAAGGGCTGTTAGGTTTTCTAGCGCCACGAGCAAAAGCAGACATCTTGCCAAATTCCTTTGTCAAAATGACTACTCTCTTATCGTACTCTCCAATAGGCATTGAAGAGAGAACTATTCCCGTTACCTCAATCTTTTCAACCATTTTTACCTAGTAATAATTATTAATAATTGGTAATCTACTATTTATCTGTGTATCCGTAGTTCTTCATCAAGAACTCACTGTCTCTCCAGTCTTTCTTTACTTTAACCCAAAGTTGAAGGTTTACTTTCATCTCCAACTGCTGCTCAATCTCGTATCTAGCGTTCGAGCCTATCTTTTTAAGCATTGCGCCTTTCTTTCCTATAATAATGCCTTTGTGCGAATCTTTCTCGCAGATAATAGTCGCTTCTATATCTGTGATAGGGCCTTTCTTAGTTTCGCGCTCCTTCATAAGTTCAATAGTAACCGCAATCCCATGTGGCACTTCCTCATTTAATGCGTGAAGTGATTTCTCGCGGATAATCTCTGCCACAATTTGTCGCATAGGCTGATCTGTAAGTGTATCTTCATCATAATACATAGGACCTTCCGGCAAATTGTTTAGGAGTTCTTCCACTATCGTATCTACATTTTCGCCACGCATAGCTGATGCAGGGATTATCTCTTTGAAGTTATAGGCATCTTTGTATGTGTTTATAATCTCTGGCACTTCTTCTTTCTTAACCGAGTCTATCTTGTTTATTACAAGGATGACTGGAATGTTAGTTTTCTCAAGTTCTTGTATGATGTGCTTATCACCGAAGCCTAACTTTTTGTCAGGCTCCACTAACCAAAGAATTACATCCACTTCCTCAAAAGTTTTCTCCGCCACATTTACCATATACTCACCAAGCTTATTCTTTGCCTTGTGAATACCAGGCGTGTCTAAAAAAACTATCTGACCTTCATCAGATGTGTATACTGTCTGTATTCTGTTTCTTGTAGTCTGTGGCTTATTTGATGTGATGGCAACCTTCTGTCCTATGATTTTGTTCATAAGAGTAGACTTCCCTACATTTGGTCTGCCAATGAGTGCCACAAAACCTGATTTGAAATTTTCTTTCATATTAAACCTTTTTCTTAATAAGTGATTTTTGTTTTTAAAGTTATGTAAACTAGATGTTTCTAATTGTTTTAAACATATCTTTGTTTTCTTCTATCGCACTCTTTGACCCAATCACACAAATATTTCCTTTATCCATGGCTTCTCTGTAGTACTTTCCAAGCTTTCTTATGTCTTCAAGTGATGTGTGAAGAAGCGCATATCTATTCTTCTTTCTAGTTTCATAATCGTTTTCAGTAATATATAGAACTAACTCTCTAGTCACTGTTTCACCTGTAGTGAGTGGTCTATCCGCTCCGCTTATCGCGCCAATGATAAACTTGCGAAGTGTTCTCTCATCCGCGCTAAACTCTTCTATATAATTAGCAGCGTTTAGATATGTATCACTAGTGCTCTTTAAGTTTGGATCTCTGTACGATGTAAAGACCACATCGCCAAACTTTGAAACTCTATTCATACAACCATACGCTCCACCTAGCACACGGATGTTATTCCATAGATACTCAGTTCGCATTATGTTTGTAAGAGTAAGAAATGAACCGTCGTACTCTCCGTCAAACTTTCCTACTCTTGCTACGTACTGAACCTGACCTGGAGTTATAAATGCTTCGTTCTTCTGCTCCGGCTCAAACTCCCATTTGTCATCATTTTCTTTTCTGTCGAATAAAGTTTGCGCAAAGTCTTTCGACAATTCTTTTATCTTTTCAAATGACTCTTTGCTTCCACCGTAGTTCACTATTACATCGCCCTTCACAAAGAAGTACTCAAGTGCACCTTTAAGATTAGTTGCAAACTCTTCTTTTTTTTCGTCATAATTTTCAAGTATATCTGAGACAAAATCGTAAAAACCTATGCCCATAGCCTCGTCACACACAAACTCAGTTTTTGAATAATAGCTCTGCGCTCTGTTGGCCGAAACCAAATGACCGCTAGTAAGTATAGTCTGGTATGTTTCAGCCTTTGCTTCTTCTAATAATACTCTTAATCTATCGTAATCATCGTACTTTGTAGTATGGATGATTTCTTTTGCGTACTCGAATGGCTTTTCCAATTTATCGTAGAACATCTTCGCATGAACTTCGCCGGAAAATAGCATCTCTTCTGTCTTTTCATTTGTATTAGAAGATGCCATAAAGAAGAACTCGCCCAAGTTTTTATCAATCTCGGCATTCAAGTCTTTGTAGCTGTAGTTTGCTGTGTCTAGCGCGCCAAGGAAAGTTCTAAATAATGCAATATAATTTATATATTTCTTAGGAATTTCGCCAAAGTTACAAACGAATGTTAGGTAGCCAATTCCATTTGTGTTGATATCTGAGTGAAGGAATGTGATCCCATCTTCCTTTGTGATTTCAGCCACAGTTTTCTTTGGCTCGGGATTTATATCTTCTATCTCAAGGATAGGGATAGTCTCTAACTGTTCCTTGGTGGAAGGTTCTTCCTGGTAAGCCTTTAGAGCTTTTGTATCCTCAATTATCTTTCTTATCTCATCATCACTCATGCTAGCTTTTTTCTGAGCCAGTTTCTCTTTAAGTGCATTTTCTTTTTTTGCTGTCAGTCCCTTCTTTGGAACCATTGTAACTAGTGAAGTGTGAGTGTTATCTATTAGATATTTTTTAATTATATTTTCAAAGTAGTCTGTCTCTAATTCTTTTTTAAGGTCCGCATATATAGCATCAGTCTTTAAAACTGCAAAAGGATTAGTCTCATCATAAAGCCAAGTGTTCATTAAGTTTAGATCAAACATAAGTCCCTTTGGATATGGACCGTAGTCTTGCTCTTTATCTTCAAACTCTCGCTTAAATAAATAAGCTTTTAGAACATCCTTTTCTAGACCTTCTTCCACCACCTCTTTTAATGTTTCATCTATCACTTTAAGAAATTTTTCTTTGTCTTCCTTCTTTGTAAACTTTGCAATAATAGAATAAACCGGCTGGCGCAAATCTCCCTCGTATGCAGAGGAAATGTCTTTGCCTATGCCAGCTTTAATAAGCGCCTCTTTAAGTTTGGCACCAGGCATTTCCATTAGGGCATACTCTATAGCGTGGATTGCAATGTTTAGTTTTATATCATCACTCTCACCCACCACATAGTTCTTTGAGTAGATATAGTTTTCGTCTTTCTCTTCCTCATCGCCTATTGAATATTCGTATTCAAAGTCGTTTTCTTCATTGAATGGTTTTTGAAGTGGAATGCTAGAATCAATCTCTAGATAATCGTACTTAGCTAGGTACTCTTTATCAATCCACTCTAAACGCTCTTTCACATCCATATCTCCGTAAAGATAAATATAGCAGTTTGATGGATGGTAGTATTTCCTATGAAAATCTAGATAGTTTTCGTATGTAAGATCAGGAATGTTTACAGGATCTCCACCGCTCTCGTTAAAGTATCCGTTATCCGGGAATAGAGAAGTTAAAGTGATTCTATCAAGCACTCCATCAGCCGATGAATAAACACCTTTCATCTCACTGTAAACTATTCCGTTTACCTTAAGTTCATCTTCAGGATTTTCTAGCTCGTAGTGCCAGCCCTCCTGCTTAAAGATGTTTTCTTCCTTATATATGTTTGGATTAAAAACTGCATCCATGTAAACACTCATAAGATTCTTGAAATCTTGAGCATTAGTACTTGCTACAGGGTAAATAGTTTTATCTGGATAAGTCATGGCATTTAGGAATGTATTAAGAGAACCCTTCGCTAGTTCCATGAATGGATCTTTGATAGGGTATTTTTCTGAACCGCAAAGAACTGTGTGCTCTATTATATGTGGTACTCCAGTACTATCAGAAACTGGTGTTCTAAAGCCCACGCTAAAGACTTTGTTGTTATCATTATTTTCAAACACCAAAACTCTAGCACCAGTTTTCTTGTGCTTATACAATGTTCCCAGTGAGTCTATCTCATCTATTCTCTCTTTTTTTATTACTTCATATTGTTCCATAATATCTCCAAAAATTTTTATTTAACCTTATTCATTTTAACACAAATCAATAAATTAAACATTATCGACAAATAAATCTCTAATTCATATAAAAAAGCCACAAACAGAATTCTCTGCTGCGGCTTTTCTATCTTATACTGATTTTTTATTCTCCATTTTACCCTATAGTGCCATATGCCATTCCTTTGCCATAGTACCATCTATCTGCTACCGATGTTATATCATATATAGCATTCATATATTGATAATTATCAAGTGCGCTCTTATTGTTGAATACATACACTAAGTCATGGGCTTCTATTCCATACATGTAATAATCTTTATATCTAAAATAAATATATTGGTTAGATACTACAATCTCTGTTCCAAAAATATCTTTATTCAAAAGAAAACTAAGTATATAATCATACATTTCTTTTTCTATATATATTTCTTCTGACATAACTAAACAATTTTCGTATGTGACTCCTCCATTTTCCATTTCCACTTCTCTTCTACCATGTTTAATTGTTACCCTCTCTTTTGTAGGATGATTTTGGAAATACTCTGCTATCTTTGATGTGCCCTTTTTCGATGTAGTTAATAGTTGCTTAATTGTGTCACTTCTTACTAGATCTAAATTTTTTACTGTCCCAATCTGAGCAAATTAACCTGTGTAGAAACTATCAATGCCACTATTATTTTAGCAAGATCTGGAATTATGAACGGGATTACACAAGCGGAAATTGATGCCGCTAGTCCTACGTGCATAGGGTTAAATTGCCAAAACCAGACCGTTCCAAAAGTAAGACATGCGATGTCTCCCAACACCATTCCTATTCCAAGATAAAGTGCTTTTATTTTATTATCTTTATCCTTCGATAGGTTTTTAAATATTCCTATTATTATAACTGTAAGAATGAAGCCTAGAATAAATCCACCAAGCATTCCTGTCTCTGTGTTAGGAATAAATTTTACTATGCCAGCTGAAAAATTTGAAAAAACGGGCACTCCTACTATTCCAAGTAATATGTATACAACTACTGCTATCGTTCCTCGCTTTATGCCTAGCACTCCACCTGTCACACAAACTGCAAATGTCTGTAGTGTGAATGGGACAGGGCCTAGTGGGATTGTAATCCATGTACACACAATGATTAGCGCTACAAATATTGCAATCATCGCTAAATCTTTCACTGATAAAAATTTCTTTTCCATGATGACTCCTTAAAAATAAATTGTAAAACTTAACAAGTTTTTTAATCTTTGCCAATGGATATTTTATTCTTTTCACTTTCTATTGTCAACCTCATTTTTAATTTGGCTAACAATTGCCAATAAAGGTTTCTTGTGCTATACTCTCGCTATGAATGTTAAAGAGCAAGTTCTAAACCAACTAGAAGAGAATAAGGGAGAATACATTTCTGGCGGTAGACTGTCCGAAAGCTTAAGTGTAAGCAGAAATGCTATTTGGAAAGCCATCCAAAGTTTAATTAAGGATGGTTATTTGATTGAGTCTAAATCTAGAAAAGGATACCTTTTGCAAGAAGACAGTGATATTCTATCTGCTCAAAGTATTAACAAATATTTGAAAAGTGATTTGGATATAAAAGTACTTCCTACTTGTTCTTCTACTAACGATATGTTAGTGGATCTAGCACACGATGGTGCAAAGGAAGGAACTGTAGTTATTTCTACAGAACAGACTAAGGGAAAAGGTAGAACTGGAAAGTCTTTCTACTCACCAAAGGATACAGGGGTTTATATAAGTATACTTCTTCGCCCTAACACATCACCTGAGGATTCTTTGTTCTTTACCACTATAGCTGCAGTGGCTACTGCTAAAGCAATAGAGAGTGTATCTGATAAAAAAGCTGATATCAAATGGGTGAACGATGTTTATATAGAAGATAAAAAAGTTTGCGGTATTTTGACAGAAGCTACACTAAGCATGGAAATGAACAAGCTAGAATACGCTGTAGTGGGAATTGGTATTAACATCACACCACCAAAGGGCGGCTTTCCTAAAGACATAAAAAAAATTGCTACCACCGTTTTTGATAAAAAAGCTGATAGCAAAAATAAAACAAGTATTCTAGTAGCGAACCTACTTGACTACTATATGGATTACTATAAATCTAATGATATGAAATCTCATTTAAAAGAATATATCAACCGCTCCAACATCATTGGCAAAAATATTAAAATTGAAAAAGGGAATATGAATATCAAGGCTAGAGCGATTGACATTGATTCTAAATGTAGGTTGAAAATCGAAGACGAAGAGGGGAAAGTATCTCTTCTATCTTATGGTGAAGTCTCTATAGACATCCAAGACTAATCAACTATATTTTTTCAAGATCAGTCTGCAAATAAAAGAAATCAACCTACTCATAAATGGCACACTTTCTAACTGTAATAGTTTTTTCTTTGCCATTTAAATATTTAAACGTCTGAGAGACCTTCACATCTAATAAACCATCTTTATAATTAACGCCCATTACTTTGACGGAAATTTTTCCGTCACTTTTTACATTTGTACATATAGTATTTATAAAATGGGCAACCATCTCTTTGTCTGACGTAATATCCGTCTGACCATCTGCATGAGTAGCTTTGACAGTTTGCTTAACCGCACCTGACACAGCCTTGTCTAGTTCATCTGCTCTAGAATTTTTGCTCTGCTCAGACAAAAGAGTCAAACTAATTAAAGTCACAATTACTGCAATTCCTATAATTGTTATAAATTGTTTCATCTCATCCCCCTACTGTTTTTCTATTACTTTCCAAGAAACAATATAATTCATGGCATGATCTATCTTATGTCCATTCATTCTAATGTTGTCTCTAAATGCATCTTTATAGACTTTATCCAGTTCCACAGTATAAACATAGTCGTTCTCGTTATTAAGAGATGCCATTAATTCACTTTTTTTCTCCCTATTCCACTTAGATCTAGGGTCAAGTGTATTTACAAACTCTGCCGAAATAAATCTCACTTCTGTTTTGTCGTAGTAATCCTCTAGGATAGAAACTCTCATAGAGCCAGAACATGTGACAGAACCTGTTTCGTTTGAAGACTCAAGATACAATTTATAGGTGGCAGCCTTACTAGTATCAATATAGTCTTCCGTTTTTAAGCTAGATCCAGTAGCTACAGTCTTTCCTGAAGCAGCCTCTATCTTTGTCACTCTAACTTCGTATGTAACTGGAAGACTTAAATCATTTTCCACTTCCACTTTCTTTGTGAGTTCCGCCGCCGTCAAAGTGATCTTTTGTCCCACTACATAGTATCTATCCACAGTAGTCATTGCTAGCGATGATATCACCAATTCATCCCAAATGGCATAGAGTGTAGTATCTGAAGATATCAATGTATCAACTCCTGGTTTCATCACTGCTCCAGTGCCATCTGCAGACAAATTCCAATGCTTATTTATGTTCAAGACAAACCCAATGCGGCTAACAATATTGTCACTCACCTTGTATTTTTCACTCCAAAAAGCAATTCCTTTTTTTGGAAGATTAGCTACTTCATCTAGCGAATTACCATTATATTTAACATCATACCGTTCACTAATAATGATATATCTGGATGAATCAAAAGAAGTATTTTTATTTGTAGGACGCAGTGTATATCCGCCCTTCGCAGCAAATTTCTTTGTTACATCCTCTCCTCTAGCTTCTGCATCGCCAGATCCTTCGTAGTACAATTCATCTTCGGCATTCATTTTGCCGTAATTAACATCCACCAATATTGTTCCTTTAGTTTTAACTTCTGAATCAATATATGAAACCAGAATATTTGATACCCTTATCACTCCTGTAATATCTATATGCTTTCCTTTAGGCAAATATACAGTATTATTGGCATTCACATATCCAACATTAGAAAGTTCGAGCAGTCCATTTTGATAGACACCCTCACCTTTGTTTGCAGTATTGCCCTCAATTACAGTACTAGGCATTATGACTCTTCCAATGCTGGCTATACTTAATCCACCGCCCATATCACTACTATTATTCCTAATATAAGATTCTGTTATTTGTACAACAGTATTTATATGGATTCCTCCACCACCAGTAGTTGCTTTGTTGCCCGACAAAGTGGTTTTGGTTATTTTTACCTCGTCAGAATTTCTTCCCTTTACACCTTCGGAAAAACAAATTCCTCCTCCATAATTTCCAGCAGTGTTATTTGTGATAGTCATATCGGAAATAATCACTTTCGAATATCTACCACTACTTGGTTTTCCAATAGATATTCCACCACCAGACACATCAGTTTTATTTCCTGTAATTATTCCTCCTTCAAAGATGCTCAATCCACCAGACACATCAGTTCCGCCGTTACATCTGACTCCTCCACCACTGTTTTTGGCGGTGTTTCCCGACACTGTAGGACCAGAGCCATCTTTTCCAAAAGTCAGAGATCCTTCATTTCCTACAAAAACTCCGCCTCCTGTTTTGCCTGCAGTGTTGTTGTTAATACTTCCGCCCTCTATTATCACATTGCCTTCGGTAGAAAAAATACCTCCGCCTTCCTCAGCTGCTTGGTTACTATAAATAGAACCAGCATACATTATGATGTTCGAGAAATCTTTTCCATATAAGGCTCCACCTTCAGTCCCAGACTTGCATCCGTGAATCTTAGCGCCGTTGTAAACTATTGTGGAACCACTTATGCATTTTATGGCTCCTCCATTATTTCCTTCACAATTTGATATTTCTCCGTAAACAAGTGTGGCTCCATACGACCTGATAGGTGCAGCCTCATTGGTTCTCATTGTATTTTTAGCATTTGTCAAAATGCAGTTTTTACCAATGGTCAGTGTGGCATTTGAATCCACATAAAAGAATTCATTACACTGTCTGCCATCTGTAAAATAATTCTTAGATCCATTTAGAGTGAGTTTGTACGAGGTAGCTGCATAACCCCACTCAATCTCTGTAGAACCTGAAAGTTTTATACACCTCAGTGGTTTGGAAGATGAATTAACAGTAGCACTCATACTTTGTGAGCGTCTTATTGTTTGATTTCCACCTCTTGCATAAATTCTAAATTTTCCAGTTTCTACATTTATAGTTTCAGTAATAGCTGTAACATCTGTCACTGCTATATATTTCCATGAAGAACTTCCTTTGGACAAGGCATCTTTTAGTTCGCTGCCCTTAGTCACTATATATGGACTGCTGGCGCTTCCACTTCCAGTCAATGCCTTAACATCTTTTTTATAAATACACACTACAAATAGTGCAAACATAAACATTATTAATATTTTTTTCATCTCGCATACCCCTCTATAACTGCTTGCTTTGAATAGTCCGTCCCAAACAAACTGAAAACTGGGAGACTAACATAGTAAGTAAGCGTTACGTATTTGCTAGGCTGATCCTCGTATACAGTCACATCCTCTACATTCAGATCATAACCTTTACCTTCTGCATCACTTTTACACTCATTTATCACTTGGTCGTTATAGTTGCTGTCTTCTATTCGATTCACCACTACATTGTAGTAGTCCCTCGCATAGCAATTTTGATTATTGCTACTTATAATTGAAGTAAACAGCACACAAGCCAATGTTATTGCTATTACTATCGAAAATACCTCTATAGCTATCTTCATACTTTTCACCACCCATCGTTTCTAGCAGTCTTATTCAACCACTACATTTACATACTTTGTGCACACCAAGTTGTTTGAGCGCACAACACATTTCATTCTATAAATATTTTTCTTTAAAACATCTACCTGACCAAAGACTTTTAAATCATCTGTTATATCTTTGCCGGTGTAGTCTTTCGCTTTTACATAGTCTTCAAATACAAAATTTGTATCCTTGTAATCTGCATATATCACATCGTCGCTCTCAATGGTCGGGTATTTATCCTTTGCAGTATGTGCGAATTCTTTGTTGGAAGGGCTTAATTCTGTTTTATAACTGGGAGAAATATGTTTCCACTTCCCGTTGCACACAATACATATCAAGCAAACCATCATAACTCCTACCACACCATACAAAATAGCTTCTCCGTGTTCTCCTAACAATAAACTCATTCAATCCCCCTTTCAGTTATCCGAGCAACATTCCAATAGAACTCAAATCCATATGTCCCATTACTTGAATAACTAAAAACATTATTACAATTGTCATAATTGCAACTATTCCACTAACCATAGTTGCTCCATGTTCTAAAATAAATTGTTCCATACGCCTCTCCTTTCTAGCCTGTCACCACATTTAATACTTCATAAAATGCCGTTACCAAACAAACAAAAATAATTCCAAACACTATACATTGTCCTAATTCAGATGTTAATATTTTCATATTCTGCCTCCTCGTATTTTTAATTGATTACATTTCCTATAGATGTGGTAAAAACTACAATCATTAAAACCATATCTATCATTATCTTTACTATTCCAACTATCATGGGCACAGTAGCAAGCATAGATGCCGCTCCTATTTGATCTTGATTTTTCATTTCTTCTGCATGTCCAGCCAATTTATTATTTCTATCTAAAATAGAATTTATTTGCTGGTCAGATTGCTCTTTTCCCAATTCATTTATGGAATAAAACATCTTCATTGAAGACTTGATTTCATCCAAATCAAACTCTTTCAATAAATTATCATACGGCTCAATACCAACTGGATATTTTTCAAAATCCAACAGCAGTTTTCTGATAGGCCTTTGTAGAATAAATGGTGAATTCTCATAAGAATTTTCAATGGCTGATTGTACGGTATCATTTTGCAAATTGATTGCCACTTCTCTTATCCAATCAGGAAAGTACTTTGATAATTCTTTCTCCATTCGTCTCTTAGCGCTCTTGTACGATAGTTTTTCACTCCAACTAAGAGAGCTGTAATCTTCATATCCTTTTTCCACTAAGTTGTAGTATCTCATCACCTGATTGTTATTAAGTGTTTGTTCTTCCCTCAACCAGTCAATATTCATTTTCTTCACTATAAGCAAATACGAGCCCATCATCATAAGAAGCATTATGGTGGAAGCAATTTGATAAATAAGATTTGGAGTGTAACTATATTCCGAAGGCACAATATATGCCATAAAACCACAAGTGATAACTGTTGAAAAAACTGAAATCAAAACATTTCGCTTTACGCGTTCTACATTTTTAATAAACAGTAGCGTTCTATCATTCCAATCTTTTATATCCTTGAGTAAGATATCTATATAGTCGTTGTACTCTCCTCCGTGTTTCTCTATCTTTACCAAGAATTTATGAAGAGATTTAATTCTTTTACATTTATATTCCTTTTCAATTAAGCTAAGTGATTCTTCATAAATATTTTCTGATTCTTTTGTATCTATATTTACTATCACTTCCTCTAGCAATTCTTTCACTTCACTAGACCCTATCTTCTGGGCATCCTGCAAAGCAAGTCTAATTTTCGGCTGCTTCTTAAATGAATATATCATCTGTTCCATATACACCACGGCATCTTTGAAACGTTCGAACAACCTTTTTCTTTTTAGTTCTTCCTTCTGGTAAAAATAATTGAACCCAACACCCGCACACATACACAAAATTATGGAAATGATATTTAATCTGTATGCTAGGCAAACACCTAATATAATCAATAGCACTTTTGCTGAATCTTTAATCAGCCCTAAAATTTTTCTTTTCAAAATCTTCTCCCCCGCAAATATTTTTAAAACTCACTTTTCACAAATGGATTGTTAATTCCAGCCAATTTAAATTTCCTAAGTAAATCCTCCGGCAAGTCCTTTGTCAAAATTTTTCCATCTTCATAAATCATAACTTTTTCGTTTTTCTCTTCATTCCTAGACAAGCACATCACTTGAGATATTCTTCTTGTGATTTTTTCTCCTTCCTTCACTACTGATTCCAACTGAACTACTAAATTAATAAAGGAGTAAACATCATTTTCATTTATGGCTTGCCCCATATTTCGCAGTCGGTCAGGTGTCTTGCTAGAATCGTCTAGATGAAGTGTGGTTAAGCAGGATACGCCCGCCGAAATATTTTCTAACAAATATTTCACTTCTTCTCCTCTAGCTTCTGCTAGCAAGACCCATGTTGGTAACTGTCTCTTACTAGCCTTCAAAGCATCTGAATAGCCGAAACTGTCGCTTATTTTTATCTCTACACAATCTTTTCCTGGGTTAATAGCCGAATATCTTAGTTCTAAATTATCCTCTATTGTATATACTCGTTCATAAGGAGGTATATAATTTGTGAGGTATTTGACATACTCCGTTTTTCCTACTCCAGGTAATCCCCCTACCACTATGGTGCAATGTGCTTTAATAGCATTTTCCATAAATGTATCTATATCCTCGCTGCAGTAGTTATCGTTTATCATACTGTCCCTATTGATACGTCTTACTGCAGGAGTTTTTCTGATACTAATTGAAATACCAGTATTCGTAACCGAATCGTGTAAAATTGATATTCTTAAATTATCAGTCTCTGCTTCCAATAGCGGATTATTAACATTAAATTGCACATTCATGAGGTTACTAATCTTTGTATAAAATTGCTGAATAAAACTTTCATCCAACAGAAAGCCATCTATTTTATACCTACCCTTTTCTAGGTGATTTACCCATAACCCCTGGCTCCAATTTATATCCGTGATATTGTCATCCAATATATACTCTAATAGATTTCCAAATGCCCTATTTGGCAATGTAAGTTTTCTCATACTTTCTTCTCCTGACCCTGCTTACTTCTTATTTAATTTTTCCTGCTACAGTATCGTATGAAACTGAGCTTGAGTAGCTATTCACTACGCCTTCCACTGCATCAGCAATAATCGGACCAACTACATAAGCTACGCCTACTAGAAGCAAAATGCATACGGCAATAAAAATTGTTTTGCCATGTTCTTGCAAAAAAACGTCCATAGCGCTTTATCCCCCTTTCTTCACTATTCCATCATCACAACATCTCTAAAGGTATCTTGAACAGAACGATTGCAACAATTTTGTATTTTTTAATATGTAACATTTACTTAATATCACATCACTTATGCAATCCGTTGTGTTAATGGTAAGACGAATAATACCACTTTGATTTTTAAGTGTCAATAAAAAATTTAAAAAAAGTTTAATTTTTTTATCAAAAGTCACTCGCTCGTAAAAAACTTGTTTTTCGTCGAGAAAATATGTGAATTTCCGCACAAAAAAAGACAGCCATTTTTGACTGTCTTTGTAGTTCTATTAATTATTTTATTATTCTGCGTTCACCTCACCAGTAATCAACCATGGACTTGGCTCTGCCACGAACACGCTGTTCTTATCTGTCTTTGAAACAGAAATCTGCATTACTTCTGTCACTTTGACGCCGCACTGTTCCATAATGTATTTGATTTCTGATAAAACATCTAACTCTAATGTCCAGAAGATAAACTTAGCATTAGGATTAACCTTTAAAACGCTCTCTATATCTTTTCTAATCTCGCCCTTCTTGGCAACGATAAATGCAAGACGAGGAACTGGAAGGTTCTTTAGTGTCTCTTCTTCTAAGTCTGTTATAACCTCTACGTTATGAACTCCGAACTTATCTATGTTTTCTTCCATAGTACGTTTAGAACCAGCATCACGCTCATCAGCTATTATCACACCTTCGTAAGCTATCATAGATGCTTCAACAACTACTGATTCAGCATCTACCATAAGAATAGTATCTCTGATATCCACCTCTAGCTTATTCATAATGACTGATCTAATCTCGTGGCCCACGTACTTAACTGTACCGTGTGAGAAGTTATCATTCTTCATGCCGAAAATCATTCCCTCACGAGTATCATCATTAACTATAAAGATAACTGTAGGTCCAGAGATAGGCTCATCCATCATATCGCTCACTTTGCAGTGTTTCATCTCTGATGGTTCATAACCTTCGCCGTAGTACATCTCGTAATCGCCAAATCCTGCTTCCCAACATTTGTAAAGCATATTAGGATAAGTCTCATCTGCAAATATAAGAATTCTCTTATGTGTAGAAATCAATGCCAAATAGTTTCTTCTCTTACCACACAAATTTGCAATCTTTATTTTCTCTGGAGTAACGCCCTGTAGTTCGGCTACATAGCCCATCCAATCTAGCATTTGTTGATTGGTAAATTTTACTTCTTCGCTCATAATTTCCTCCCGGACATTTAATTCAATACTAGTATTTTATCATAATTATTTTAGTTTCCAAAACGCTTTATCGCGTTGGGTAAATTTTACAAAATTAACGCCTTTAGATTTATAATATTCTCCCGCCTTGGTGAGTTGTGGGAATAGTGTGTGAAGGATATCATTATAAAACATATCAACTATACATATAGCGCCAAGCACATAAGCAACACTCAAAAATATTTTTCTATTAATTTTTCTAGCCAGCCACATAATAACCGGTACCACCACATAAATCACCATTGGTCCAGCAAAGGTGAATGCTATTATATTTCTGCCACAAAGAAAACCACCAATACTACCTAATGTCCATATCTCTTCATTGTAATTCCATTCTCTCCTGCCATTTCCCATATAGTAAATAGCCATTCCAGTTAACAGTTCTATAATAGACAAAACCACTCCGCTTATTATTGCTACTAACCATGGTTTTTTTCTAAGGTTATAACATAAAATAAAAATAAATACTGAGCTAATTCCGTATATATTAATCCATGGTCCAAAGGCATTGCCTCGCCAAAACCACATGTTTTTGCCGTCTCTTACTATTGAATTTATGTGATAAAAATTAATCTCAATAATAAATCCTAAGACAGCCATACTCACAAACAAGAGTAGTACTATGGCTACCCATGTTTTTTTATCAAAAACCATATTGTTGTTAATATAGTTTTTATATTTAGTTTTAAACTCTCCCTTTGCCATTAGAAATTATTCTCCTTGCAAATATTTTTGAAGCATAGCAACTTGGTCATCCGTCAATCCAGGATAACCCATATCTCTTAAGTTTTCTACCACTTGAGTGATTGACCTAGAATCACTTAAATCAGTATAAAGAACTTTGTCTGTGCCGTCGCTATATTTAATCTTCATGTATGCTTTGGCTACGAATGCTCTTTTCCAATTGTATTCTTTTAAATGAATGATGCCTGCGGCAAAACTACCTACTTTACCATATCTCCAGCCTGAATTAACTACCTTTGCCACAAACCTTTCTCCATACTGCTCAGCCATATCTAAGTTTAACTTTTCAGCCAATGTTCCCAAATAAATATCTTCCGGTGTAAGAAGTGTTCCTAATTCCACATTGTTAGAATTAAGGAAATCATCATCTTCATAAGTAACATCTGCGCAAAATCTAAGTCCATCATTTCCACGCAAATCAACCGATGCACCTGGCTCCATTTCAAAATTAATATTCTTAATACTTGTTACAGTAATATCTTCCTCTGGAGTAATGGTCTGACCCGGCGCATAAAGTATACTATAGTCTGCATTTGCATAACCGTTTTCTGAAGTGGTTGGGAATGTGTATTGGTCACCCACTTGTACATATTCATCCACGCCATCCACTGTCACTTTATACTTCGGTATTTCTATTTCTTTGGCGTTACCGAATAGTTTTACTGTGGAGTTTGCAATAGTAAGGTCACTTTCCTGTGCTGCTTCATCTATCTCTTCGCGTGTAAACCATTCATTTTGAGTGTAGTAGAATGTGTCTCCCTCGTTGTAGTTAAAGAAATAATCTGCATCATTAGCATTAGTGTAATCAACCTCAATCATTAAACTTGAATCATTGCCACTATTTTGCGTTATAACCACACTAGCATCAGTACCGTGAGTCAATGTCACAATATTGTCCAATTGGATTGTGTGATACCCCTCGTAAGCATCTGTTATGTTATTTGAAGAATAAACTAGCGTTCCGCTCTCAGGAGAAGATGAATCTGCTAAGTTATTGTACACTTCTACTTTTGTAGTGGTGTTAACTTTTCCAGTCCAATAACCAATCTGGCCCATTTCAAAATCGCTATCTTTATCTATGCTAAACACTTCAGCTACTTTGTCTCCCTTATCAAATCCCTCTGAAACAGAATCTCCCCGCAAAGAACTGTGCGACAAAGTAGTATCATATGTCTTCTCACCATTTTCAATCTGATCCAAGTCTTCCAGAACTGTAGATGCAACAGCCTCCGACAAAGTCTGCTCACAGTAACTCATATGCATGATTCCATCATCATATATTTTCAAACCACTATCCTGTGTTCCATATGAATTTTTTATATGCCAAGCACCATCTTCTTTTGGAACTATAAATGGAAGATAATCATCCATATCCGTATCAGAAGCATCAATGCTTACCAAATGACCATTCTCGTCAAACTCTACTTCTGGTTCTTCATCGTCAGTCATTTTTATGAAAACTATTTCTCCTACCGTATTATCATACGATTGGTTTGCGTATGGTTCCATAAAATTGTACCTTGAATAATTATCGTCATAACCCACGATTGTTATAACGTGATTGGTTCCAAACTTCTGTCTAGCGTTTGCATCAAACATCCAGAAGTTAGGAAGTCTTGTATATTCATCTTCATCTAGGTTCCATCCATGATGATATTTGTCAGAGCTATCCTGGTAATAATTAGCAGAAATAGCACCATTTTGGCATAGTTTGTTTTTCCAAACATCTCTATTGTTAGGATTGTATTCTCTTCTAGTCTTAGTAACTACCGCATAAATTTCTGGCAATAATTCAGCAGACTCAATATCAAGATGGTTTATTCTGTAATTAGCGGCAGCTTTAGTAGCCATTGTTTTACTATCAACACCTCTTTTGCTGCTGCCTTGTGAAATATATGGGTTTTCTTCTTCAAAGGCAGACCCTTTATTGGCAGTCAAAGCCATAGATGCATCTAGCGGCCATCCACCTTCTTGATAACCGTAATAACTGGATGTGAATTTTTCTGTATCATTATCTGAATCAGCGCATACTTCTCCAGTAAGTGTACCATCTTCAGTTTCTCTGTTATACTGAATATAGACACCTTGAGCTTCTGATAAATCAATAGGATCAACACTTGCCAAACCACCTTCATATCCATCTTTTACTAAAAGGTTAGATTCAAGCGAAGCCATTTCACCAAACATCCAACATGAACTGAAAGAGTTTTGATCTTTAACGGATGTATATGGCACCATATATGAAGAAGGAATATTGTTTCCCTTCTTTGCTCTCTTTGGCGCGGAATAATCTTCATTGATAATCATGCGATTTCCACTTTTATCTCTAGTATGAGTTCTGTGGAATTTCTCCACGTCATTCTTTATTCCATCCACCACATTCTCGATAATCTCGGCGCGCGAAAGAGCTTTTGTATCCACTACAAAAGCGTTTGTGGTAATTATTGAAATTGCAAGTACAATCGCTACCGCGCATGAAATTATTCTTTTTTTCATATTATCCCTCCGAACAATTCTGCCCTATCATTATACTATAATTCGCTCTT
>CAJOMD010000021.1 GCA_905235555.1 uncultured Eubacterium sp. | reverse complement strand
ACTCTTCCTTAAAGAAGGCAAAGGACACATCATAAACATTTCATCTGTTTGGGGAACGCGCGGCGCTAGCATGGAGGTTGCTTATTCCACGACAAAGGGCGCGGTCAATGCTTTCACAAAAGCCTACGCCAAAGAAATGGCCCCTTCACACATCCAGGTGAATGCCATTTGTCCAGGATTCATTGATACGAAGATGAACGATCAAATTTCAGATGATATAAAAGACACTATTATAGAAGAAATCCCAGCTGATAGATTGGGCTCGCCAAAGGATGTGGCAGATGCCTGCTTAGCACTAACCAATGCTGGAGAATATATAACCGGCCAGATAATCGGAATAGACGGTGGCTGGCAAGTATAGATCAATAATAATTGTAACTTCGATTACATATTCTAAATATAATATAATTATCATCTTGTAAACAAAAAGACTGTCCGTGACAGTCTTTTTGTTTTATAGTTTTTATTTTTTTATTTTTACTTTACTTGTTTTACTCCAAGCACCGAAGATATTTCCTCTGAAGCCTCTTACTCGGATATAATACACCTTCTTTTTCTTCAGTTTTTTCAAAGTAATTTTTGTTGAAGAAACTATTTTGATTTTCGCCTTTTTAAATTTTTTATTAGTTGAATACTTAACTTGATATTTTGTTGCATTAGATAGTTTTCTCCAAGTAATTATTGCTTTGCGCTTCTTTTTATTTTTTGCTTTTACGCCATTTGCCTTCCCAATGATAATTTTCTTAGCAGATGGTTTCACCGTAGTAGTATCTATTGTTGAAACAATTGGAGAAGTTGTATTTTCGCTTGTTGTTACTTCAGTAGGTGCATCGGTTGTTGGATTGACAGTAATATCTCCACTAGTTGTAGACTCTCCTGTTATAGGTTCACTAGTTACGGATTCACTTGTCACTTGCTCTGAAGTTGTGTACTCACTACTTGATGTCTCTCCAGTTTCCGGTTCTATAGTTGTTGGCTCACAAGTAGTTGATTCTTCAGTTGTTGGTTCTGGCTCTATT
This sequence comes from uncultured Eubacterium sp., assembly GCA_905235555.1. Taxonomy (GTDB): domain Bacteria; phylum Bacillota; class Clostridia; order Lachnospirales; family Lachnospiraceae; genus Eubacterium_G. The sequence continues at coordinate 20,642 of CAJOMD010000021.1, read as the reverse complement.
ACCTGATATTCAAATCCATTCTCCTTAGCAAAATCTTGTGCGTAAGAACCCTCAGCAACATACAATACCAATTTAGTATCGCCATCAAATGCTTCTGGATCAATAAATGAAACAGACTCTGGAATTACTATTTTCTCAAGGTCACTACACGCTGCCAAACTATAAGCCCCTATTTCCTGTATACCATCTGGCAATACAATTTCCTTCACATGTTCCAATCCGTACAAGCTATAAGTGCCTAACTCCCCTACTCCCTCTCCTATATTAACAGTTGTAATTTTGTTTCTGCTGTTATACCAAGGTAACTTTTCGAGTTCACTTTTCAAATACCCCTGTGCATTTCCTGTTCCTTTTATTATATTTATTGTTTTTAAGTTTGTTACTCCCGAAAAACTTGTTTGATCAGTTATCTCAGCAGAATCAGGGATAGTCATTGTCACTAAAGCATCACATCCGTCAAAAGCATGTTGCCCTATCTCAGTTACACTATTCGGTATATTGATTTCTCTCAACAATTCCATTCCACAGAATGAATAATCGCCAATATTGTTTATTCCATTTTCTAATTCAATATTTCTAATATGCTTTCTATTTATATACCATGAAGTGTTGGTGAAATCATCTTCGTTATAATCTACCATAGTTCCCGAGCCATGCGTTATCTTTATTTTTTCTATATTACAAGCACCTTCAAATGATGTGCTATCAACCACTTCAACTGAACATGGTATTTCGATATCATTAAGTCCAGTACAGTTCAAGAATGCATTACTCCCTATACCAGTTACAGTGTTTGGAATTTTTATCCTTTTGATTTTACTAAATCCGCTAAAAGCGTAATCTCCGATTGTTGTCGCATTTTCTGGATCTAATATCTCAATATTTGTTATATATTCTACACTAAATATATCACTTAATTTTCTGTTTAATAATTCACTAGGGATTGTTATATTTGTTAAATTAGAGCATTCATAAAATGCACTGTCTCCGATACTTCTTACACTTTCGGGGATTGTTATGTCTCTTAAACCGCTACAATCATCAAAAGCACTTTCTCCAATATGATTTACTCCCTCCGGGATTATTATATCATTTAATCCACTACATCCACTAAACGCACTATTTCCAATACTTGTTACTCCCTCTGGAATTGTGAAATCTTTTAGGTTGCCAAACCCACTAAAGGCATAATCTCCTATTGTTGTCGCTTTTTCTGGATTTAATATCTCTAGATTTGTTATATATTCTACACTAAATATATCACTTAGTTTTCTGTTTAATAATTCACTAGGGATTGTTATATTTGTCAAACTATTACACTCATAAAATGCACCGTCTCCTATACTTCTTACACTTTCGGGGATTGTTATGTCTCTTAAACCGCTACAATCATCAAAAGCACTTTCTCCAATATAAGTTACTCCCTCTGGAATTATTATGTCCGTCAATCCACTACATCCACTAAATGCACTATTTCCAATGCTTATTACTCCTTCTGGTATTGTGATGCTTTTCAAACTATTTTGCCCACTAAAAACATTATCTTCAATTTTTATAACATCGTATCCACCCAACAGCTTAGGTATTATTATTGTTTCTTTTTCACCAATGTATTCTACCAGATACGCTTCTTTAGCTTCTAGGTCAGCTTTGTATCTCCATTGGTTGTCTTCACTATCAATGTAAATATAGATTATCTTTGAACTATAATTGTTTTCTTCAAGCCATTTTGCCGCATATGAGTTATTTACTACATATATTTTATCTAGTCTTGCTCCATTAAATGCATATTCGCCAATGCTTTCTACACCTTCTGGAATCGTTATTCTTGTTAAACTATTGCAATTATAAAATGCAAAACGTCCGATACTCTTTATGTTTTCTGGGATTGTTACGTCTGTTAAACTGCTGCAAAAACTAAAAGTTTGTTCCTCTATACTTTTCACATTTTCTGGAATAGTTATGCTTGTTAAACTGCTGCAATTATAAAAAGCTCTTTCTCCTATACTTGTTACACTTTCTGGAATAGTTATGCTTGTCAAACTTTTGCAATTATCAAAAGCGCTTACTCCTATACTTGTCACACTTTCTGGAATAGTTATGCTTGTCAAACTTTTGCAATCACCAAAAGCGCTTACTCCTATACTTGTTACACCTCTCGGTATTGATATACTTGCTAAACTGCTGCAATCACAAAAAGCGCGTTCTCCTATGCTGGTCACAACTTCTGGAATCATTATGCTTGTTATGTTACTACACTTATAAAATGCATAATCCCCAATGCTAGTCATACTTTCTGGAATTGTTATGTCTGTTAAACTACTACATTTATAAAAAACACAATCTCCAATTCTAGTAATCCCTTCTTCTATAATGCATTTTTTTACATAATAAGAATAATTCATAAAAGGATAATTATTATAGTCATAACTATATGTATCACCTTCACCTTCAACCAGTAACAAGCCATCACTATACAAATAGTAATCAATGTTTTCCCCTAATTTTCCGCTTTTCACGATATAAGGATCTGATGAAGGGTCGTAGGGTTCAGTTGCAGGTTCAGTTGTAGTTTCATTTATGTCCCCTATAGTTGTTTCATCCGTTAGTCTATTTTTTTCTTTATATAACTTTTGTGCATTATTTTCCTCTGTTGTTAGTTTTATTGTTTCCGTTTGCAAGTTTTTGTTTTGCTTACTGGCAAATAGCCAGTTTTCATCTGCATTCAAAAAACTTGGTACAAATAAAAGCGCCACCAATGAAACTATGCTTACTACTGTTATTATTCTCTTATACATTGTTACATCTCCTTATTATTTTCTTTTTGCGAAAGAAAAGTCAAACTCTTCTGAAAATGGTTCGTAAATATCGTCAACTGCATATTCTAGCCTTACTATTTCTACACAGCCACTAACAACGGCCTTCAAAAATACACATACACGATGAGTATTTATATTTTCAAACACTCCTGATTCTAATATTTCAAATACTATTTCATCACCAATATCAAACTCACAGACCCTTTTAATTGTTTCAAGTATAGTCTTTCTCGAAAAAACTTCATTCGCTTCTTTTATGTAACCGCTTAGCAAATCATTTTCTTCAAATTCTCCACCTAGGATTAATTTTCCAGCCAAATTTCCCATATCGAAAACAATATTATTCTTGTATTTTAATTTTGCAATTCTTTTAAAAAACGATTTTTTAATATTATCTCTTATTTCATTAATATCTTTTCTAATACAAAGTGGTAAGATTTTTGTAACTTCAACCGTTCTTTTATTCCTTACAACCTTAATAGCCCCTTCATCTATTATAATTTCATATTCAACATCAAAGTTTTTATCATCAAACATGTTTTTTTCCTTTCTCTCTAAATACAATTCATATCTTTTGTCCTTAAAAGAATTGTTATCGACTAACTCTTTCCTTAATTCCGGACCAACAATTGTTTTATTATTACTATTCCTGTAAAGGAATAGTAATATCTGATATACGTAGTGTATCAGGCGCTCTCCAGCTATATTTCGTGGGGTAATTTTTTGATTCAAATTTTCATTTTATATTCTATTTTTTCAAATAAAAAACTGTGACTAAAAAGCCACAGTTTTGAAAAATCTATATGCTGTTTTTCTATTTTTTTCTCTCTCCGTATTCTCTTTTCATTGCATCCATTGTCACAACCCACTGTTTCCCAAACTTACACACATCAATTCCTTTAAGAAACTTTCCATATTCAACAGCTTTTCTTAAAGTACTCTCATTTAAGTCCCAAAACAATGTGGCATCTCCAAAAGACATCAACCCGTCAAATTGTGTTTTGACCGTTTTCCCGTGATCAAATAATTCATTGCACGATAAATCAAGTTCATCATTCCATGAGATTCCGTACCCACCTTGATCAACTTTCACACCTTCATATAAAGTAACGTCTTCTTTCAAAGCAGAAAACTGTTTCCACTTTTTCATTATTGGTTTTAAATCATAAGTTTTTGTGATCCCTTCGGCAAACTTTACGCTTAAAACACAATTAGGTAAAGTCTCTACATTATTTACTTTATGAAACATTTTTATTTTCCCCCCTGCCTATTTTTTATATTATCACTATATCGTGATATTGTCAAATTCAATTTTAAAAGAGGCGAATCAAGCGCCTCTTTTGATATAATACTCTTATTGTTTTAGTTGTCAATAGTTATTCTCTAATCCCATAAACGTTTTTCTTTGTCGTGATAAATAGGATATTCTTTCCTGGTCCACCAAAGTCAAACGTTAACGGATGCTTTGGAACATTAATAGTCTTTATAAATTTTCTTTCCTTATAAACTTTTACTTCATCGTCGCCCACATAGATAAAGTCGTTATGCTTCTTAACTCTGTAAGTTCCCTCGTTAATAATAACTCTAGGTTTCTTTAGCATTCCCTCTTCATCTATCTCGCACATGTAAACTCTGTTGTAGAGTTCATCCACGCTGTAAAGCTTTCTGCCAGGTTTTGACTTTGTAAGGTTGGTAGCACGAATCAAATCAAAGTGATATGGAATGATTGTGCATCCGTCTGGAGCTAGGAATGCAAACTCTGGTTTAAACTGCAAAATCTTTGCCACATCATTTCCATCTCTCCATCTGTTTCCTGGATAAAGAACTCTCTTTGGTTTTTTCTTACCAATCATTACCTTATCAAGTTCTTTAATCTTTCCGTGATCTAGCGTGAATACTTTTATCTGCACTCTGTGGTCATACCATCCGTGGTATGATGAACCGTGAGAATCCACTGGTCTCATCACCTTGATAGGTTCACCATCCTTTGTCGCGCCCATCGGTACCGAATACTCGCCCACAATTATCAAGTTATCCTTTGTATCTACTCCCACTGAATTAATCTTGTATGGTGAATCAAACACCACCGACAAATCCAGTGTATCTTTATCTATCTTGTAGAGTTTCTTGTCCAAGCTATCTATAAATAAGAAGTCTCCGTCGTTTGTCGCAAACGAACCATCGGCAAATCTAAAGTCTGCAAACAACTTAACCGGGGTATGCGAATTGTTAACTGAATCTATATATGCCTTCTTCGAATCACTATTCTCATTCACTTCTACCATAGCCGCCTGCGCGGGACGAATTACAATTCTTGAATTAACGTCCAGTAAGAAGTTTGAGATAGTATATTTCATTTGGCTGAAGTTGTGAACATTGAAAAACTTCACCTTCTGGCAATTGTAAGTCTTCGCACAAAAACTTAGTGGCGTATCCACAAACACGGTTCTGAAACAATACACCGTGGCAAACACCACATTTTTACAATCTTGCATTTCTATAGGAAGAACAAACTCGCCCTCGTTCTTATCTTCCTCAAACTGCATACCATAGAGTTTCGCATTCTCGACATTCTTCATCACCAGTTCATTCCTAACATGATGCTCTAGCGAAATGGCATACATATCTATTTCATTTTTTGTATCTTCTATATAAATACCAGCGCTGGCATATGGACTGGCTGTCCAAATATTTTTGAACGTTCCACCGCCATCTCTTATCATAAGACTTGGGTACTGCGAATCCCACTTGCGTTCCGGATTAACTTCGCCCACACGGCCTGGTCCATAAGGCGGAACTCTTTTGCCTGTCTCCATATCAAACGCACCGTGTCCACCGTAGAACTTAATGTCATTCATCAAGCCCTTTTTGCTATTCCATTCAACTGCCGCTATCCTTGGATTGATTCCACCGGCATCAATTGCAAGCCCTGAAATCACATTGTCCTCAGACGTCTGAACAAAACCAATGGCTTCGCCAAACCCTTCAAAAGCTTCTGTATTATCTCTAACCACAAGTCTAGTTCTACCGGAATGAAGTCCTATAAGTGAACTATGCTTTGGCATAACGATAGGTCTTGTGAACACATACTCTCCCTGTGGGAAATAGATGTGTTTATTTTTCTTAAATGCTTTTTCGATAATGTCACTGTTATCAGTCTCGCCATCGTTTACAAAACCTAGATCTATAGCATTTGTCCAGGTCTTTGTCTCGGGCATCTCTTTTTCTTTTGATTCAATAATTTTATAATCGACATCCAACGCATATCTGTAAATTTGATCATGCACCTGTTTCTCTGGATAATCTGTACTTACCTTTGTGCCGTGGATGTATTTTCTAATTTTGCACTGGTAGTCTTCATTCGCCACCGTGCGCTTTGTATCCTTGTACTCTGCTATCGACTCAACACTCTTTAGGAAACAGTCATACATATTAACCTGTGTTAAGGCATTTTCATCCATAGCCACATTCATCACGCAGTTCATATCTTCAAAGATACAATTCTCGAGATAAATCTTTTCAAAGTATCCCTCGTCCACTTCTATAAACTTAGGAGTACCGGACGCATAAGTGCGAAGAATGCTCCATCCCACCTCGCGACTCTTGATAGCCGCTTTCTTTTGGCGGGTAAATCTCATATCCGTCATCACAAAAGGCCACCCCGGCGAACACTTCGTACTAACGATTCCGTAATTACCACCATTAATAGAGATGTCGCACGCAAAGTTTCCCACATCAAATATTCCAGCCATACCTGACATCACTTCAATATTTATATGACTAACTTCACTATTCTGCGCATAGTGAGTACGTAGCGCTACTGCGTAGTCATTGCCCTCGCCCAGTTCTATATCCACATTTTGCATTCCGCTGTAGAAAGTTCCAGGGTGTGCATCATGCCTATCACTCATTGGCTCTTCGTATTCCGCCACAAACCAGAACAAATATCTGTAGCCACCTTTAGTAAGTTCATTATCCGTATTAAAGTCTGGCGCATTATCTTGAAGCACAAACTTAGGTCTGTTCTCCCCATAGCCAAAAATGCGAACACCACTTGGGATATAAATAGTCTTGCTAAAAGCGTAAGTTCCTTCCGGCACAAAAACAATGCCACAACCATGTTGTTTTACAACTTGCATTATGGCATCTTGAAATTGATCTGATACATCAAAAGAACCGTCGGCCTTTATGCCGAAGTTCTCTTCTGTAAAGTATATTGCATCCTTATCTTCTATTCTATTTTTATAGAAAGACTTACTCATCTTTCCTCCTTATTATCCGCTCACACTCTTAATAGAAGTTTATCAAATCGTGTATATCTCTGCAATGATAATCATATATTTTTGTTGTTTTGATACATATAGGTATATGAATTCAACAATTATTGATTTCATCCGCCCAAATACGCATATATTTTCTTACTTCTCCTAAAATATATGTGCAAACTGGCGGATGAAACTAGCAAATCTCCAATTCATCCGCCCATACATACATATATTTCTGATTTTTCTCAAAATATAGGCGGATGAAGCATACAAATTCCCAATTCATCCGCCCGTACATGCATATATTTCTGTTTTTTTTCAAAATATAGGCGGATGATTTCAATAAAAGTAAAATTCATCCGCCTAAATATACCTCTATTCAAGCACTTCCATTAAAATATAGGCCTCATATATTTAGGCAAAAAGAAAACACTAGGGAAACGAACGATTGTTAGTGAGTTCCCTAGTGTTTTCTTTTTGTGCTTATTATAGATGCAACACTCTATCTTTAATCTCTTGTGTTCTTCCTTGGTTCCAGAACTGTGTTCCAATGTATCCACAAGTTCTTCTTGCTACACTCATCTTGTCTTGGTTTCTATTGCCACAGCTTGGGCATTCCCAAACAAGCTTTCCACTCTCATCTTCTGTGATAGCAATCTCACCATCGTATCCACAGCATTCGCAGTAGTCTGACTTGGTGTTAAGCTCTGCGTACATAATGTTGTCATAGATAAACTTCATAACTTCGATTACTGCCTCTATATTATCCTGTAGGTTTGGAACTTCTACATAACTGATAGCTCCACCTGGAGATAGTTTCTGGAATTCAGTTTCGAATTTCAACTTATCGAAAGCATTGATTTCCTCTGTTACGTGTACGTGATAACTGTTTGTGATGTAGTTCTTATCTGTAACACCCTTAATCAAACCGAATCTCTTCTGCAAGCATTTAGCAAACTTGTATGTAGTAGATTCCATAGGTGTTCCGTAAACTGAATAACTGATGTTCTCTGCTTCTTTCCACTCTGCACATTTGTCATTAAGTCTCTGCATAACTTTCATGGCAAATGGCTTAGCTTCTGGATCTGTGTGAGTCTTGCCTGTCATTCTTACGCACATCTCATAAAGTCCTGCGTAACCAAGTGAGATAGTTGAGTAACCGTCAAATAACAACTTGTCGATAGTCTCGCCCTTCTTAAGTCTAGCCAAAGCTCCGTACTGCCATAGGATAGGCGCCACATCAGATGGAGTTCCCATCAAGCGCTCGTGACGGATGCGAAGTGCCTTGTGGCAAAGTTCTAGTCTCTCGTCTAAAATCTTCCAGAACAATTCTTCATCGCCTTTAGCTGAGCAAGCCACGTCTACCAAGTTGATAGTTACAACACCCTGGTTAAATCTACCATAGAACTGGTGACTACCATCTGGCTTACGCTGTTTATCTTCAACTGTAAGGAATGAACGACATCCCATACATGTGTAAACTTCGCCCTGCTTTAGTTCCTTCATAACCTTAGCTGAGATATAATCTGGAACCATTCTCTTAGCTGTACACTTAGCAGCTAGCTCTGTTAGATACCAATATTTAGAATCAGGTGTTACGTTATCTTCATCTAATACATAGATAAGTTTAGGAAATGCTGGAGTGATCCAAACGCCCTTCTCATTCTTAACACCTTTCATACGCTGTTTCAAAACTTCTTCTATAAGGTTCGCAAGGTCATCTCTAGTCTGGCCCTCTGGAACCTCATCTAGATACATAAACATAGTAACGAATGGAGCCTGACCATTACATGTCATCAAAGTGATTAGCTGGTACTGAATAGTCTGGATACCACGATTGATTTCTTCTTTTAATCTCTTCTCAGTGATTTCAGAAACCTGCTCGTCAGTATAGTTCATACCGATTTCTTCACTTTCAGCCAAAACTTCTTTTTTAATCTTATCTCTTGAAACCTGAACAAATGGTGCCAAGTGCGCCAAAGAGAATGACTGTCCACCGTACTGGTTAGATGCAACCTGCGCTACTATCTGAGTAGTGATGTTACATGCTGTGTAAAAACTACGTGGTGTATCTATCTTGGTCTCAGAAATACATGTTCCATTCTGAAGCATGTCTTCTAAGTTAATCAAATCACAGTTGTGCTCTTTCTGTGCAAAATAATCTGAATCATGGAAGTGAATGATTCCTTGCTCGTGCGCCTGCACGATATCCTCTGGCAAAAGGATACGTCTTGTTAAGTCCTTACTAACCTCACCAGCCATATAGTCACGCTGTGTTGAGTTGATAGTAGGGTTCTTGTTAGAGTTCTCCTGCTTAGCTTCTTCGTTACTCTGGTTAATAAGCGAGAAGATTTGCTCATCAGTAGTGTTTGACTTACGAGCAAGCTCTCTAGTATAACGATAACGTACATACTTCTGAGCTACTTCGTAGCCACGCATCTCCATGATGCCTCTTTCTACCATATCCTGAATGTCTTCCACTGCCACAGCATGGTTAGCAGACATAATCTGGTCTTCAACTAACTTACCTACTGCAGCTATCTGATACTCATTCATTTTGTAAAGAGGATCAATCTCATTATTGGCTTTTCTAATAGCGTTAAGGATCTTATTAATATCAAAGATTACCTCTTCGCCATTTCTTTTAATTACTTTTTGTGTTTTCACTTCCATAACTTTTCTCCTTTACTTTCAACTTCCCATTTTTAGTACTATGTCTGCATACTAATTATATTCTAATATGCTCTGTCCATTCTGGTTTAGTACTATATCCGTTCTTCCTCACATATAAAAACTCGCGATTTTTAGGGGTTTTTTACCTCTTTTTTGCCTAAAAACCACAAGATGTTGTGTTTCTTGACTGTATTGTACACGATATATACCGTTTTGTAAAGGAAAAATTGCAAAAAAATGGAGATTTTTTAAAAAATCTCCATTTTTTCTTTAACCTCTACCAAATTTAATAACTGTCACCTTACCATTTTTAACCTTAAGCTCGCATTCATTCAAGCTAGTCTTCTTAATCTTCTTAAACTTAGCAAATGCTTTACTTCTACTAATTTTCTTTTTCTTCTTGCCTTCCCAGCATCTATCGTAGAACTTACATTTTTTAGATATGGTAAATGTTCTCTTCTTAGCCTTTATAATCTTGCTAGCTCCTTTGTCGGTCTTGCGGTACATAAATGAACCGTAAGTAATAAGCTTAGCAGTCTTGCCATACACTATCTTGGTCTGTGGCTGTGTAGTGGGTGCTGCTGTAGTAGGCTGCTCTCCTGTGGGCTGTTCTGCCGCTGGTGTGGTAGTCTCTGGTGGAACCACTACCACCTTCTTGTTAGCCACAATCTTTGCCTTCTTAATATATCCAAAGTAAGATTTCTTCTTTTGGATCATAGCAAAGTAATAACCCTTCTTGGTTTTCGCATCTACTTCGCTAGTCTTCATTACTGCAAAAGTAGAAGTCAACATTACAAACGTCAATAAAATTGCAACTATTTTTTTCATCTTTAAAACCCTCTTCTTTTCTTAAAAATATACCCTTGATTACTTCCTTTAAAAAATTCTATTTCAAATCTTCCTCTGTAAAATGACTTATATTTAATTTAACTTTTCAATTCTTTTTTAAACACGCCTCGAATCATAAATATAGAAACAATAGCGGCCAATGCATCTGCTACCGGTGTAGAATACATCATACCATCAATTCCCTCCAAGCCAAAGTGCATAAACACAATTGGCATCACAATTAGAAGCGGTAGCCAAAAGATAATCTGCCTCGTCAAAGAAATGAAAGTACCTTTTGCCGGTTTGCCGATGGCGGTACAGAACGTAGACGATAATGGCTGTATACCATTTAAAAACATCATTGCTGTAAATATCCTACAAAATTTTACAGCATATTCAAAATACTCTGGGCTTCCATCTCCAAACAATCCCATGATTTGTCTTGGGAATGCTTGCAAAATAATCCACGCAGCTATAGAAATAATTTCATTGCATGTAAGAGCGAGCAAAAATACTTTCTTCACCCTGTCGTGCTTCTTGGCACCTTTGTTGTAGGAGGCAATAGGCTGCATTCCCTGAGAAACTCCAATACAAAAAGAAAAGAATATCATGCATACCTTAAGAATTATACCCGAGCACGCCAAAGGAATGGCCGATCCATATTTAGACAAAGCACCATAATATGTGGCTGAATTGTTTGCAACCACCTGTACTAACATCATAGCGAGCTGATTGAAAAACTGAGCAGCTCCCAGTTGCATTGTTCTCTTTACTATGACAAATTCAGGTTTGAAATTCTTTAAATGAATTTTTTCTGATTTAAAGTTTCTTAGATAGTTGATGACTAAAAGAAAACTTAAAACTTGTCCTATCACTGTGGCTGCGGCTGCTCCTGTCATTCCCCAGCCAAATTTCATTACAAATAAATAATCAAGAATTACATTCGTGATAGCACCAGATAGATTGCTGAGCATTGAATACCAAGGACTACCATCAGCCCTTATTAAATGTGCTCCACCATTTGCCAACATAAGAAATGGTGTGCCTATCATAATAATTCTTACATATTCAATTCCGTATGGTAAAACATCATCAGGTGATCCAAACGCCACCAACAAAGGCTTTAGAAATATTTCGGACAATACAGCAATAATAATACCTGTAGAAAAAAGCATAGTGACAGAGTTTCCAATAAACTTAATCGCTTGCTTTTTATCGCCGGCGCCCATATTTAAATTGAATCCTGAAGCACCACCAATACCAAATGCTAAAGTTACTGCAAGACATAATGTGGATATAGGAAATGCTACGTTTGTGGCAGCATTGCCTAACGGTCCCACCTTTTGACCAATAAAAACTTGGTCCACGATATTGTATAACGAAACAACAAGCATCGACACGATGCTTGGTACTGCAAATTTTCTTAATAATTTTCCCACGGGCTCTGTGCCCAAAATATTTCTATCTGTCATAATTTCCCTTAAAATGCATTACATATAATCTAACAAACACAACCACAATGCATAACGTCCACTAGTATATTGCAAATAACCTTTGTTTTCAATACATATAATAAAAAAGGTTAACCAAAATTTATCCTCTGGTTAACCTTATTTTAAATACTGTTCTACATGGACTGTATTTAATAAAACAACTAGCGCTAGTGAATAGTATGTGACCACAGCTACTAAATCGTTAATGGTTGTAATAAGTGGTCCTGATGCTACTGCCGGATCAATCTTCAACCTGCTAAAGATTATAGGAACCATTGCTCCCACAAAGCTTGAAATCACCATTGCTACCCAAAGAGCCATTCCTATACAAGCTGAAATAGCAAACGCACCTGAAAATTCAATTCCTTTGACGAAGTGGATATATCCGCCAGTAACAATGGTTGAAATGAAACCCACTATCAAACCGTTGCAGAATCCCACGCGCATTTCCTTCCAAACAAATCCCATTTGTTGTTTGAATGAGAGTTCTTCATCCATCAAAACTCTGATAGTAACACCAAGTGTCTGCGTACCAACGTTACCAGACATATCAAGAATTACACTTTGGAAAAATACAATAATTGAAAGTTCGCTGATTACATGTTCAAACGTACCCGTCACGGTAGCTACAATTAGCCCCAAGAACGAAAGAACGATAAGCCAAGGAGTGCGTTTCTTCAAGCTTTTAAAGAGTGGCTCGTTCAAATCCTCCTCTTCAGACAAACCAGCGAAGCGGGCGTAGTCTTCACCCATCTCTTCGTCTACTACTTCCACAACATCCTGCGATGTGATAACACCTAAAATATGTTTGTCATTATCTAAAACAGGGATTGAATCCTCTGAATAATCTTTCAAGTCTTCGATAGTCTCGTCTATAGTCTCGTGGTCGAACACGTATGGATAAGATGTAGTAACCAAAGTTTCTAGTGGCACCTCAGATCTTGCAACAATCAAATCTGTTAAATCAATCGCACCGTAGAACGCTCCATCGTCATCCAATACATATATAGTAGAAATGTTGTCGTTGTCAGCTGCCTGACTCACAACACTCTTCATCGCTTCCTTGATTGTGTAGTTAAGAGGAATGGAAACAAAGTTAGTGGTCATCTTAGAACCAATCTCATCTTCATCGTAAGACTGAATCAAATCGACATCTTCTCTGGCCTCATCCTCCATCAAGTCTACAATCTCGTCACGCTTTTCTTCATCCAACTCTTCCAAGACATCTACGGCCTCATCAGAGTCCATAAGTTCGATAATATCGGCAGCAATCTCTGGGTCTAGTTCCTCTACAAACTCTCTCGGGTCTTCTAAGTAAGCAAAGATTTCTGAAAGTCTCTCAATACCAAGCAACTGATAGAGTTTCTTTCTCTCCTCTACTCCCAAGTCCTCCAAAACTGCTGCTATATCATTCTCATGATAATCATCAATCTGCTCTAGCTTAACAGTGTCAGGTGCATCACTCTTAATAATCCTAGCAAGTTCCTGCTCGTAGTCTTCTTTCTCAGGCATTTCTTCTGTCACTTCCACTTGATTTTCTAGCTCTTCTTTATTTAGTTTTTCTTCTGTTTCAAATTCTTTGCCCATCGGAATGCACCTCCTTCCTGCGCTATTTTTACCTTTGGCAGTTAATCCCACGCCTCCAGCAAATTGTTTATGTTTCCATATCCTTTGTCCCAGGCAAAGTCCTATCCTTCAAAATGTTTTGCAACATCCTTAAGGTATTTTATAATTTCTAGATGCTGTGGACAAGCCTTTTCGCACTGACCACACTCTATACAATCTGAAGCCTTACCAAAGTTTTCTGTAAGTCTATCATAATAAGTTCCCTGAGGATTCCAGCCTTTGCCCTCGAATTCCTGCAAGTCTGCATTGTAAAGGTCGAAATACTTTGGAATAGGAATGTTCTTTGGACAACCTGACACGCAGTACTCACAACCTGTACAAGGAACTGTAATGTTCTTATTAATAATGTCTGCTGCTTCTAGCACATATTCTTTTTCCTCATCTGTTAGCGGAACAAAATCCTTCATATATGAAGTGTTATCTTCCACCATCTCCATATTTCCCATACCACTTAGAACCATCTTTACATTCTTGTGTGATGCAGCAAATCTGATAGCCCATGAAGCCACTGACATATTTGGATCTTTAGCCTTAAAGTGATCCTCCACTGCTTCAGGCACGTTCACCAAAGTTCCGCCCTTAACAGGCTCCATAACAATTACTGGCACTCCGTGCTTTTCAGCTACTTCATAACACTTTCTGGACTGAATGCCTTCACTATTCCAATCTAAGTAGTTAAGTTGCAACTGAACAAACTCCATCTCAGGATGCTCAGTCAAAACTTTATCTAAAACATCTGCTGTAGAGTGGAATGAAAATCCAATATGCTTAACTAGACCCTGTTCTTTCTTCTCCTTAATCCAGTTAAAGCAATCGAACTTCTGATATTTCTTGTAACTATCCTCTCCCATATCGTGAAGTAGATAGTAATCGAAATACTCTACGCCAGTCTTTTTTCTTTGCTCATCAAAAATCTTATCCCTATCCTCTAAAGAGTTTATAAATCCTGAATGAAGTTTTGTAGTAAGAGTAAATGAATCTCTAGGATATCTGTCTACCAAAAACTCCTTGGTAGCACCCTCGCTCTGGAAATTACAATACATCCACGCAGTATCAAAATATGTAAAGCCGCGATCAATAAATAAATCTACCATGCCTTTTACTTGCTCTACATCCACATGGTCCCCATCAAGCATTGGGAGTCTCATTAATCCAAAGCCAAAATTTTTATCGCCAAAACTAATCATATTTTCACCTATTCCTTTTTGTTAACTATTCGTTTTCAACCGCCTTATCTTCAGGCATCTCTGTATCTACCAAATCGCTATTCTTCTCTGAGCCTTCGGCAAAAGGACTACAAACATCACATCTTCCGTGATGATGAACCTCTGAAACAGTACCCTCTTCTTGCTCCTGTGAAGTACCAACTTTAATACGTCCTACCCCATCTTCCACTTTTCCATCCATCATTGCAATAAATTCATCTAACTCTTTATCTGTAGCCATAATACACCTCCTGATGTTGTTTTTATATTAAAATGTTTCTCTCATTTATGCGCTATGCCAGTAAATTCAAGTGCTTTCGCACACATTTAATATTAACATTTTTAAACATCAAAGACAAACCCAAAATACGACTTTTAATGTACAGTCTTATTGTTTATATATAAAAAGAATGACTAAGAGCCATTCTCTATTTTTCAAAAAATGTTTTATTGTTCTCCAGTAATGAGTACTTTACATCCTTCAACTCAAAAATATTGAACGCACAATTGTGCTGTAAATCACCTTTCCAATAATCTTTTACTCCGTGACCTAGCATATGACACTGAAGTCCCTTATTCATGGCTCCGTGGCCCACAATCATAATTCGCTTGCACTCATTTTCCTTTGGCTCAATTACTTCTTTTAGGAAACTACTTGTTCTTTCCATAACTGACTGAAAAGTTTCTCCGTCTAATGGGTCATACTTTTCTGGAGCGTGAAAGAAAAAGTAAAACGGATCAGTAGGATCGTCCTTCAATGCCATAGACGGTTCTCCCTCTCTTGAGCCAAAACTGATCTCACGAAGTCTATCATCAGTAATAATAGGTATGTCCCTATCTCCCACTATCAACTGAGCCGTTTTATATGCCCTTTTAAGAGGTGATGAATAGACTACGTCAAAGTCCACATTCTTAAGTCCTTCTCCTGTCTTAACTGCTAAGTCTATTCCATCTTGATTTAGTTTTATATCTGTTCCGCCCTGCAAAAGTCTATCATTGTTCCAGTCAGTTTTTCCATGGCGGATAATGTATATTTCCATAATGTCTAATCCTTTGTCTCGGAAGATTATTCTACCTTATCAATGTCTACTACAACCATATCTTCCATATCTTCTATTTCGAATAGTGCTTCACCATCAGGCCCTATCACGCAACTATATCCTGAGTAGTGTTCCTCCTGCTCTCCGTAGCAGTTAACACCAATCATATAACTGTTAAGCTCTGTTGCTCTGTCACGAATAATCTGCCTCCAATCATCCTCACGTGCCGCTGGCCAATTAGCTGCCACCACCACTGCATCAGTGCTAGCACCCATATCTTCATAAACATCGTCAAAGCGCATATCGTAGCAAATGCTAAGCCCAAAGTCCATGTCATCCAAAGTAAAAGTCACAACCTCATAGCCCGGCACAAAGTGTTCATCTTCACCAGCATCTTCAAACAAGTGAATCTTTAAATAGTCTGCAATCATCTCACCGTCAGCATCTATCACTGTGTAATGATTCTCGCTCTCCACTTGATGTTCTACCCAACCAAAGCCAATAGCTATGCCATATCTTTTAGCATACTCTTCCATAAGGCTTTGCGTATGCAAATCCTCTTCGCCAGTAAGTTCAGTGTCCATTGAAAAGCCTGTAAAACTCATCTCAGGAAAAAAGATAACATCTGCTCCTTGATCAGCAGCATCTTCAATAAACTCTTTAGCTCTAGCAATGTTGTATTCTTTGTCTTCGTATTTAATGTCTAATTGACATACTGCTATTTTCATATCCGCTCCTTTCGCTTTTTTTATTTTATCATATATGTTATATTGTAAACAAGATTATAAATGGATGGGGAGGTAAAAGTATGTACCCAGTAATTACAATAAGTAGAGAATTTGGAAGTGGCGGACATTCTATCGGAATGGCTGTAGCAGAGAAACTAGGAATTCCGTTTTTAGACAGCAAGATTGTGGAGGAAGTGGCTAAGGAAAGTGGCTTCGCCAAAGACTATGTAAAAGAGCAAGATGAAATGGCTACATATCCAGAGTTATTTATTACATCAAATATTTTTAGTACAAATTATTTTGATACTCCACAAGAACAAATCCAGCAGTTGCAGAGCGAATACATAATTGAGCAGGCAAAGAAAGGTCCTTGCGTGATAGCTGGTAGATGTGCTGACTATGTTTTGGAAAACGCAGGCATTAAGTCGCTTAATGTCTTCATTCATGCATCAATGGAATATAGAAAGAAAAGAGTTTTGGAAGTATATGGCGAAACAGACGTAAAGATCGAAAAGCGTATCGAGAAAAAAGACAAAGGCAGAAAGAGCTACTACCGCTACTATACTGATAGAAAATTTGGCGATGCAAAGAACTATGCACTATGTTTGAATTCAGGCATTTTAGGAATTGATAAGTGTATAGACTTTATAATTGATGTGGCAGAAAATTTTAATAAATAGTTAGTTATTTCTTTTCAAATTTAACTACCAACTAAATTGACAAACAAAATAATATGTAGTACAATGTATTACACGGGGAGGTGAGAAGGTATGAGTTTTTCAATCAGATTAACTGATGAAGAAGAAAAAATTGCAAAGGGATATGCAAAAATACATTCCGTATCACTGGGAGAGGCTTTTAAAAGAGCTCTTTTTGAAAAAATCGAAGATGAGTATGATATCACAGTTGCTGATAAATCATACAAAGAATATGTTGATGAAGGCAAAAAGAGTAGGCCTATTGAAGAATTATGGAAGGAACTTGATTTATGAAATACTCTGTTGAAACTACACGCAGATTCGATAGAGAATTCAAAAAACTTGATAAAACCGTCCAAAAATTCATCTCAGTATGGATGAAAAATAATCTAGTTGATTGCAATGATCCTAGACATCATGGTAAAACACTTAAAGGAAAGTTAAAGGGCTTTTGGAGATATAGGGTAGGCAATTATCGAATTATTTGCGATATTCAAGACAGAAAATTAGTCGTATTAGCTTTGTCAGTTGGTCACAGAAAAGAAATTTACAAAAAATAAAAGTAGGGTCTTCGACCCTACTTTTCCATATTTACAAATCTTTTCCAGTCAACAATTTGTACCCTTCCAAATACTTATCAATAGTCTTCTGTGCAATGTCATCTGGAAGAGTCCAGTTATGACCTTCGTTGTTCTTTAGCCAATCTCTAGCGATTTGCTTATCAAACGATGGCTGTGTAACTCCTGGTGTGTATCCCTCTAATGGCCAGAATCTTGAACTGTCTGGTGTAAGCATTTCATCTGCTACCACTATGTTTCCATCTTCATCCAAACCAAACTCGAACTTTGTATCTGCAATAATAATTCCTTTTGAAAGAGCATAATCTGCACATTTTTTGTAAAGGGCGATAGTTAAGTCTTTAAGTTTCTCAGCGTACTCCTCTCCCTTTCCTGGGTATGCTTTTTCTAGGACTTCAATGCTTTGCTCATAAGAGATGTTTTCATCGTGATCGCCTATCTCAGCCTTTGTAGAAGGTGTGTAAATAGGCTCTGGAAGCTTATCTGACTCTACTAGTCCTTCTGGTAGCTTAATGCCACAAACCGTGCCATTTTCCTGATAACTAGCCCAACCACTGCCGGTGATGTATCCTCGTACAATAGCCTCTATAGGAAGCATTTCTAGTTTCTTGCACATCATAGAGTTACCGTCAAACTGTGGCTGTCTGAAAAACTCTGGCATATCATTTACATCAACAGAAATCATATGGTTTGGACAAATATCTTCTGTCATATCAAACCAGAACTTGCTCATCTGTGTAAGCACAGTTCCTTTCTTTGTAATCTCATTATTCAAGATCACATCAAAGCAACTGATTCTGTCTGTAGCAACCATAATCAAACTGTCGCCATTATCATAAATCTCTCTTACTTTTCCTTCTTTAATTGGTTTCATAATATCCCTCGCTTTATTATATTATTAACTTCACTTATTTTATCAAATATGACACTAGTGTTCTAGTGCTAATATAAAAAATATCTAGTGATACAAAATACCACTAGATACTTTTTATTAATTAAAGTAATCAGCTAATCCATTTGCTATTCCTTCAACAAGTTTGTTTTGGTAACTATCTGTTGCCATTTTTCTGTCTTCAGCTGCGTTAGTCATGAATCCCATTTCTACAATAGTCACTGGAACTTTAGACCAATTTATTCCACTCATATTATCAACTTCGGAAACGCCCACTCTATTAGCTCTTGTTGATTTAATCATCTCATCCAAAATGCAATCGGCCAACTTTCTACACTTAGAATATATTCCTCTGCAATATGGATTGTTAGCTGTTGGGCACATCGTAAGTATTCCACTCTGACCTGCACCACCACCATTTGCGTGAATTCGAATGAATGCATCAGCATTTGTGTTATTTGCAACTGCTGCTCGCTCAGAATTAGAAATATTTACGTTATTAACTTCTCGTGTCATAACTACTTTGTAGCCCTGACTTTGAAGGACCTTCTTCAGTTTTAGTGCTACTTGCAAGTTCAACTGATACTCTGATAGTCCAGATACTGTTCCCGAAGTACCAGATGATACTTTAGCTTTTTTTTGACTCGCTCCCGGTCCAATAGGTTCTAATGATGCATCACCATGTGTCTGATGTCCCGGGTCTATACAAATCACTTTGCCTGATCCATTCGCACTCTTTAATCTTTCCTGTTTTTTATTTTCTTTCTTTTCAGTTTTTCTTAATCTCTGCTTTACTTTCATATAATCGTTCTCCGACATTAAGAATTCAGATTTCACAAAACCTACTTTATCTTCGTATTTTACATGAGTCCATTCTCCTTCTGCTCCATCGCTTTTGAGTTTCGAGAACTTAGGAAGAAGCTCCAAAGATTTAGAACCTTTGCTAGCCTTCTCACGTAAATTGACATTTTCACCTTTTGTATAAAGAACAGTTTCTTCCACCGTTGTTGTTTCTGTAGCAGTGACAGTTTCACTTTTCTTGGTGATTTCTATATTCTGATTAGTTTTACTACAACTCATTGCCACAAACACAATAGTTCCTGTTATGACTACAGTAATTGCGACAACAATTGCAACCATTATTTTTTGGTATCTATTCATTTTTATTTCCTTATTGCTTTATTGAGTAACCATTCTAGCAATTTCCAAGAACTCTTGACAACTAAAATCAGATGCATTGGCAGTTGCCCCAGATAAGTTTTGCTTATACCATTCTCTATCCTCTTGGAACATCTTGATATTGTACTTTTCTAAACTAGAAAGACTTACCTTTGTAGTATCTTTTCCTTTATTCTCATACCATCTTTGGTGTTCAAAGTACTCTTGTAATGAATCCGTTTTAAATTTACAACCTTTTCTAGCGTAGTATTCATTAATTGCTAGCACAGTAGCACCATATCTATCTCTATCTAATGAAACAAGATTATCAAAATAGAATCTGTCAACTCTGAAACTAGGGTCTACCACATAATTAGTTTTTTCAGAATCTGGAATATTATATGAACTTTTAGTTTTTTTATTAGTCTTCTTTGACTTATTTGTGGCAGATTCTAATTGAGAAACATACTTTTCTGCTTCATTTCCATATTGTGACATAAGTTCTGTATCGTTATCATTTATAGCTTCTTCATATTGATCTAATGCCTCTTTTGCGGCATTTTTCTCTTTATTTACTTTTACTCCGTTATTCGCAGCTTTGAGTTTGGCCGTATTGAATCTCTGTTTCAAACTCCTATA
>CAJOMD010000020.1 GCA_905235555.1 uncultured Eubacterium sp. | reverse complement strand
CAAAGAACAAATAAGTAGCACACAGTCAGCTCCATAAACCTTCGCATCATAAATCATATACTCGTCCACCACAAAGTCTTTTCTAATAAGCGGGATGTTTACGCTCTCACTAATCTCTTTTAAATATTTTTTATCCCCTTTAAAATATTCAGGTTCTGTTAGAACGGATATACAAGATGCACCAGCCTTTTCATATGCCTTTGCAATCTCCACATATGGAAAGTCTTTAGCTATCACACCCTTAGATGGCGATGCCTTTTTAACTTCGCATATAAAAGACATGCCAGGTTTATTTATTGCCTCTTCAAACTCAAAACAACCCTTAGAAAGCGCTAGCGCTTCTTTTTTTATATCTTCTAAACTCTTTATGCTTTTTTCTTTATTCACTCTTTCCTTAGTGGATTGAGCAATCTCTTGTAAAATCATAAAACTCCTTACGCTTTAGTAGCAGCTACATACTTATCTAACGCCTGAATAGCATAACCTTTATTGATTGCATTTCTTGCTATATCGATACTCTCTTCATAAGTAACTTCATCTGTATAGCAGTAAATGGCAGCTGCAGCATTTAATAACACAGCATTTAACTTTGGTCCAGTAATTTTACCTTCTAAAATATCTCTAGTAATCTGAGCGTTTTCTTCTCCGTCGCCACCTTGCAAGTCTTCTTTTGCACATAGTTCGAAGCCATAATCTCTAGGGTCTAGTTCATATCTAACTACTTTCTTTTCTCTAATCTCGCAAACCGTTGTTTTAGCGCTGGCAGATATTTCATCCATCGTGTCCTGTCCAAAGACCACCATTCCTCGGTTAACACCTAACTGCATCAAAACTTTTGCAATAGGGTCTACTAAGTTTTCGTCATATACACCAATAACGTTTTTATTAGCGCTAGCTGGATTAGTTAAAGGTCCTAAAATATTAAAAATAGTTCTAACTCCCAACTGTCCTCTAACTGGTCCTACATATTTCATTGCTGGGTGATATTTTTGAGCGAACAAAAATGTAAATCCACTCTCAGCCAATACCTCTTTTGCTTTTTCAGGTTCTATAGTAATGTCTGCACCCAATGCCTCTAACACATCAGCAGCTCCAGATTTACTAGATACACCTCTATTTCCGTGTTTAGCCACCATACAGCCAGCTCCAGCTGCCACAAAAGCAGATGTAGTTGAAACGTTAAATGTTCCAGCACTATCTCCACCAGTTCCTACTATCTCAAGCAAATCGATTGAGTGCTCTAACTTTTTACCATTTTCTCTCATACCCTGTGCACTACCAAGTATTTCATCTATAGTCTCACCTTTCATGCGTAGCGCAATTAAGTATGCGCTTATCAATGCATCACTAACCTCGCCACTCATTATTTCGTTCATACATTGTTTTGCCTCTTCACTAGTTAAGTTTTCATTCTCTACTAATTTTTTAATTGCTTCATTAATCATTTTATAATACTCCTTATTCTATATTTTCAAAAAATTCTTTAATATTGTTTTGCCATCCGGTGTTAATACAGATTCCGGATGAAATTGCAAGCCATAGATTGGATAATCCTTATGCTTTACTGCCATAACTTCGTTGTCAGATTGATCCACGGCTAGTAACTCAAGTTCATCACTGTCAGTCTTAATGTCAGCTGATAATGAATGATATCTGGCTGCCTCAAAATTATTGTTTACCCCCTCAAATATCTCATTATCTTTTAAAATGTTAATATTACCTTTCTTTCCATGCATCAATTTTTTAGCATATGTAATATCAATTCCAAAATTCTCGCATATACATTGATGTCCTAAGCAAACTCCTAATATCGGATATTCACCTTTTAATTCATTTACCACCTCTTTACATATTCCTGCATCTTTTGGTCTTCCCGGTCCTGGGGAAAGAATTATATGTGTTGGGTTTAGTTCTCTTATCTGGTCAATACTTACTTCATCATTTCTCACTACTTTAACACATCCATCACTAAGCTCTCCTATGTATTGAACTAGGTTGTATGAAAAACTATCATAATTATCAATAAGTAATACCATTAGTAATCCACCTCGCTTCCCCTTATAACTGCTTCCATTGCAGCTTTGGCTTTGTGTTCGCATTCCATATATTCGCTCTCTGGAACACTGTCAGCCACTATCCCAGCTCCAGCTTGTACAGTAACTTTATTACCTTTTTTCACGGCTGTTCTAATTGCTATACAAACATCTAAATTTCCAGACAAATCAATATATCCAATTGCTCCTCCGTAAATTCCTCTTGGTGCTACCTCTAGCTCTTCTATAATCTCACAAGCCCTAAACTTTGGTGCGCCCGATAGCGTTCCCGCCGGAAGCAAACTTGTAATAGCATCACACGCATCTTTATCTTCACTTAAAGTGCCTGTCACTGTAGAAGCTATATGCATTACCTTGGAAAATCTGTGAATCTTCATATACTCTTTAACATTCACTGTTCCAAATTTAGAAATCTTTCCAATGTCGTTTCTAGCCAAGTCCACTAGCATATTATGCTCTGCTAATTCTTTTTCATCAGCTAGCAACTCTTTTTCTAGCATTAAGTCTTTCTCCTCAGTCTCACCTCTTGGTCTAGTTCCAGCTACTGGAAATGTAGTTAACTCATTGTTTACTAATTTCACCATCGTCTCTGGTGAAGCACCAGCTATTTCTAAGTCGTCTATTTTTATAAAATACATATATGGGGAAGGATTAGTAGTCCTTAAAACTCTATATGCATTTATAAGCGATCCGTCAAAGTCTGCCTCAAATTTTCTTGATACCACCCCTTGGAATATGTCACCTTCTTTTATGTAGTGTTTAGTCTTTTCTACCATTTCACAATATGCCTCTTTACTCATATTGCTTTTGAAATTTACATTGCTTGGTATTTTTGCTTCTGGAAGTTTTGACTCATCCAAGATTAAAGATATCATCTTTTCGATTTCTAGAGTTGCTTTATTGAAACCTTGTAGTCCTTCTTCAGATTTCATATTTGCAATTAAAATCAATTTTTGCTTCAGATGATCGAAAGCTATTATTTTGTCAAACAACATTAATTCAAAATCATTCACGTCGCCGCTCGAAAGATTTAGTTTGGGTTCTGTATAACCAATCATGTTATAACCAAAGTATCCAACCAATCCTCCAGTAAATGTTGGAAGTCCCTTGATCTTTGGCGAATGATATTTCTTAAGAAAAGTTCTAAGTACTTCTATTGGCGTACCTTCGTTTTCTAACTCTATCTCACCACTAGTGGTTATAGTCTTTCCATCCTTACAAGATATTTTTAATACTGGATTATATCCAAGGAAAGAATATCTCGCCCAGTTTTCTCCACCTTCCACACTCTCCAAAAGAAAGAATCTAGAATCACAAGCCTGCAGTTTTCTTAAAAGTGTAATTGGTGTAATGACATCTGAATACATTTCCTTTGCGACGGGAATTAAACTATACTCTCCCAAGTACTGTTCTATATCTTCATACTTGGTTAGCAAGACACTTCCTATCTTAGCTTTTTGTTCTTCACTCTTCATAACCTTACTCCTAATAATTATTAGATGGTTGTGAGGGATAAATGCTTTAGTAATAAAAAAACTCCTGTCCCTACAAAAGGGACAAGAGTATTATAATCTCCTGCGGTGCCACCCAATTTAATGCAATAGCATTCACTCAACAACGTACCATCATACGTCTCCTCCTATAACGGTGAGGTTCCGTCAGCGTCTACTCATCTTTCGATTTTCAAGCCACCCTCACAGGTCCATTCACTACTTATTGTTTATCGTTTCACACCACCCAACGATTCTCTCTTAAAACAAGTCATGTAGTTACTACTCCTGTTCATCGGTTTTATATTTAATTGCTAAATATCTTACAACCTAAATATATGTTTGTCAACAGTAATTTAAAAGAGAATGCCGAATATCGACATTCTCTTTGTATTTGGTATCAGTTAGTCTTCTCTGTTAGCATTTTCCTCAATCTGTTTAGCCTGTACATCACCTGGAGCTTGCTCGTACTTGGATACTACGTATTCAAATTCTCCGCTACCTCCTGTGATTTGACGGAGGGCTGTGGAATAACCGTATAGTTCTAATACTGGTACTTCTGCTTCGATAAACTGTTTTCCGCCATCGATAGCTGTCATATTAGAAACACGACCACGTCTCTTATTTAAGTCTCCCATTACGTCTCCTGAGTTTTCATCTGGACATGTAACTTTTAGTTCTGCAATAGGTTCTAGGAGAACTGGATTAGCCTCCATAAAACCTTTTTTAAACGCGAGTACCGATGCAGTCTTAAATGCCATCTCAGATGAGTCTACAGGGTGGTATGAACCGTCTATAAGAGTACACTTAATCCCTACCACAGGATAACCAGCCATAGGTCCCGCCTTAACACACTCCTGAATACCTTTTTCAACAGCTGGGAAATAATTCTTAGGTACAGCACCACCTACCACTCTCTCTGCAAACTCATAAGCAGTAGAAAGATCGCCTGATGGCTCAAATTCCATAATTACATCACCATACTGTCCGTGTCCACCGGATTGTTTTTTGTGCTTTCCTTGTACCTGAGACTTACTTCTAATAGTCTCTCGGAAAGCAATTCTAGGTTTGTGAAGTTCGATTTCAACTTTATATTTGTTCTTTAGCTTAGATGCCATTACTTCAATCTGTTGATCTCCGATACCATAAAGTAATGTTTGTCTGTTCTCATCGTCCACTACAAACTTGAAAGTTAAATCTTCAATACAAAGCTTGGTCAAAGCCTGTGCAATCTTATCTTCATCACCTTTGTTTTTAGCAGTGTATGCCATGTATGTATAAGGTTTAGACATTGTGGTTGGATGATATTCGATAGCCCATTTCTTTGTAGATAATGTATCACCTGTACGTGTACTATCTAACTTACCAATGGCTCCGATATCTCCTGAATGAAGCTCTGGAACTTCAATAACATCTTTACCTCTCATAACGTAAAGTTTATTTAATTTTTCCTCTACGTCTTTGTTTGCGTTAAATACTGTATCGCCTGCTTTCAAAATACCAGTACGAACTTTTACTAGAGAATACTTTCCAACGAAAGGGTCCATAATAGTTTTGAATACATAAGCTGATACTGGTTTAGAATCATCAAAGTCTGCCACCACTTCTTCACCCGTATTCACGTCAGTAGCCTTCTTCAATACTTCTGCTTTATCTGCTGATGGGAAATATTTTTCAAATCCCTGTAGAAGAGATGTAACACCCTGACATGTGATAGCTGAACCAAGCATAACAGGAACAATATCACAACTGATTACGTTCTGTCTAAGGGCTGTTGAAATTTCTTCTGCAGTAAACTCTTCGCCTTCAAAATATTTTTCCATTAGATCTTCATCAGACTCTGCCACAGCCTCCATCAAAGCGTCTCTGCAAGGATCAAGTTCAGTGTGAATACTATCAGGAATATCCATTTCCGTATAGTTACCCTGATCATCGGTATATTTTCGTCCACCCATCTTTACTACATTCACATAACCTGTTAATGTGTTACTTTCTATGATAGGTAAATGGAAAGGAGCAATCTTCTTTCCAAATTTATCCTTGAGATCTTGTAATATCTGGCCAAAATCCGCATTAGAATCATCCATATTTGTTACAAAGAACATTCTAGGAATTTGTCTACGTTCACAAATTTCCCACGCTTTAACTGTGCCTACTTCCACGCCAGCTTTTCCATTAATTACTATTACAGCAGCATCTGCTACACTCATAGCATCCTCTGCTTGACCGATAAAATCAAAATAGCCTGGGGCATCTAAAATATTGTATTTTAAACCTTCCCACTCTACAGGAACCACAGACGCGCTAATTGAAAACTGTCTGTTAGTTTCCTCTTCGTCATAATCACTTATAGTGTTTCCATCTACTATAGTTCCCATTCGATTTATCACACCTGTTGAATATGCGAATGCTTCAGCTAGAGTGGTCTTGCCGGCCCCTCCGTGTCCTAAAAATACAACGTTTCTAATTTTGGAAGTTTCATATACTTTCATAAAAACGTCCCTCCTTATATAATTTTAATCCGGTGAGCATTTCTGCCCCACAATATATTTATATTGTACTCTTATTTTTAGCTTAAAACAATAAAGGTTAAAAGTTTAACAAAGAAAGTTTTTCTGTTATAATAACTAAAATAAACTTTGGCTTTGGCGTCTTTGGCGAAGCCCTAATGGAGATAATTATGAACAAAAATTTTGGATTTATAGGAATAGGTTTGATAGGTGGTTCTATCGCTAAAACTTTGCGTAAGGTTTATCCTGATTGCACTATCATTGTGTATAACCGCAGGGAAGAAGCTAGAAAACTTGCCCTAGCTGATGGCACCGCTAATGTCGCATGCGACCAGGTTGATAATACTTTTAGCACTTGCGACTATATTTTCCTTTGCACACCTGTTGAACATAACACTACTTATCTTTCACAGTTAAAAGATATTATAAAAGACGATTGTATAATCACTGACGCAGGAAGCGTTAAAGGAAACATTCATAAAGCAGTAAGCGAACTTGATATGGAAAAAAACTTTATTGGTGGACACCCAATGGCTGGCTCCGAAAAGACTGGCTATGAGAATTCACACAATCATATGTTGGAGAATGCTTTTTATGCTATCACTCCTACTGATAAAGTTTCTAAAGATAAGGTGGCTGAATATAAACAAATTGTTTCAGATATGGGTGCGATTCCAATTATTTTTTCACCAGAAGAACACGATCACACTGTGGCTACTATTTCGCACTTACCACACTTGATTGCATCAAGTCTAGTTAATCTAGTAAAGGACAATGACTCCAAAGAAGAATACATGAAGACTTTAGCTGCCGGCGGATTCAAAGGCATCACTCGTATTGCTTCATCTTCCGCTGATATGTGGGAACAAATTTGTATGACTAACAATGAAGAAATAAGCAAGATGCTTCAAAAATATATTGATAGTTTGAAATCTGTTAAGCACGAACTCGATTCTAAAGATGCACATGCTATACATGAGATGTTTGTAGAAAGCAAGGATTATAGAGATAACATTGATAACTTAACAAACAGCATTATACTAAATCACTTCACATTATTCTGTGATATTGTGGATGAGTCTGGTGCCATTGCTACTATCGCTACTATACTTGCAACAAATGGAGTAAATATCCGAAACATCGGAATTGTTCACAATAGAGAGTTTGAGGAAGGTGTTCTTAGAATTACATTCCATAAACAAGACGATGCTGACAAAGCATATGAACAACTGGTTAAACATAGATACAGTGTTATAAAAAGATATGAATAAAATCACAACATAAAACAGTCCACGGAAATTCCGTGGACTGTTTTATTTGTTTTAAGGAGTATACTCCACTGTACCTTTAGTGCCCAACACTTCAGTACCATCAAGTGTTACATAATATGGAGTAACATTCCATGTTGATGCTTTTGTTCCATCCATATTTCTTATTGTGTAAGTAAAGAAATAATGTGAGTCATCAGAGAATACTGTTGGAAGTATTGATTGACCACCAGCTGTTATCTTGCTGTAGACTTTCTCCACCTCTTTATTGGTTTTATTAATTGTCTTATCTCCATAAGTACCACTGAAGATGTATCCTACCGATTGATAATCTAGTGAATCAATACTACTCACAAATCTTAATGCACTGTGGTCATCGCTCCACTGATGTTTGAATGTTAAAACTTTTGCATCAATGAATTTCGCATAAGCATTTCCTGATGTTTCTTTATAAACTGTGGAATAGTCAGCATCCGAGAACCATCCTGCAAAGATTAATCCGTCCTTCGTTGGATGAATCTCATTTGTTTTGTACACTTCTACATCATATCGATTACCTATCTTTGACTCAGTAGCTGAAATATTTCGAATTTGAACATATGATATGTCCGCGCCGTTCTTAATTGCAATCTCATTAGTATAAGATGTCATAGCGGACAAGAACAATACTACTCCTGCGCCTTGTATAGCACAAATTGATTGTTGTGTAGTGCTTGAGTTTTGGCTTACTCCATTAATAGAAACTTCTGAAATACCTGCGGGTACAGATACGTATATACCTTGTTCATCTGCAAATTCAGGCTTCTGAACACTTACAACCTGTGTTATTTTAATTTTAGATGTATTGTTGTATAGCCATTGTGAGCCTCCACCTACCACATCAATCCATTCATCGCCCTGCGGTTCAGGAGCCTCTGTTGGTGCCTCTGTAGGTGCATCTGGATATGGATTTCCAGATCTAATAATGATTGTATATTTATTATCAAATGTATCTGTGATAACTAATTCATTATCAGCATTTTCATTAAGGTCAGCAATAGTTACTCTAATGTATGCTCCGCTCCAAATGTCAATTGCATTTCCATTTAGAGTAGCGCTCTTATAATTAGGTTTCATTATGGCTGCAGAACCCGAAGCATATAGTGTAGCTCCTTCTATCTGGAATGTGCCGTTGAACTCATCAGTTGTCTTTTTATCAACAATACAAATCTTATAATTCGAACCATCTGTAGCCGCTTTCCATTCTTGACCACTGTATGGATCAACCGCACCTTGTGTAGTAGGTACCGCTGTGGTGGTTGGTGCTACTGTGGTAGTAGGTTTTGCTGTAGTGGTTGGTGCAACTGTAGTAGTTAGTTTTGCTGTAGTGGTTGGTGCCACTGTAGTAGTTGGTGCTACTGTGGTGGTAGCTGCTTCTGTCTCTGGTTCAGGTATAGTTACATAAACCGGACTAGTCTTTGTGCCTTCCCAAGGCGCAACACTTAATACAAACGCAATAGCAAAACTATGTTGTCCAACTGTGTAATTTGTGATAGGAATAGTCGTTCCATTTGTTACATTACAATCATATGAGCCATCAACAAATAGTTTGCATTCTCTATCGCTTTGATAATTAATCAGCACATTTTGTCCTACTACTTGTGCCGTAAATCCTTCTGGTACTTCGTCTACAGGATTTATGGTAGTAGTTGGTGCAACTGTAGTGGTTGGAGCCACTGTGGTGGTAGGTGCTGCTGTAGTCGTTTGCTCCCCTGAAACAGGCCATACTAATTCATTATCTTCGTTATATATTCTTGGGCAATATACATCTACCGCATTATTAAGTCCAACCCAGCCCATTCCAATAACTATGGCTGGTTTATCATCCTTATACTCAAGCGCTCCAGTCAAAGTTTGAAGGGAGCCTGTTAACTGAGCAGTATTACTATCTCCATTAGATCCATCTGAAGATTGAACTGCTCCATCTGAACTCTCTCTGCGCCTTGATATCCCATTCATAATGGTAAACAATACCCGAAGAATATCCGCTCGCCAACTCTGGTAGATACAAACATACTTGTGTAAGCCATGAAACAGTCCATGAACTTGCTGTTTGTACCACTTTGATATGCGAATCATTGAGAGAATCTACTCCCGCCTTCGCTGAAGTACTTCCTGACCATGTTCCACATTGTACTTGATATATTCCAAATGTTGACCAAGAATCTACATTTACGTTTGTGTTTGCATCAATGCTGCTACTGTATGTAGTAGTCTGTGGTGCAACTGTAGTAGTTGGTTTTGCTGTAGTGGTTGGTTTGGCTGTGGTGGTTGGTTTGGCTGTGGTAGTTGGTGCTGCTGTGGTGGTTGGGGCTACTGTAGTTTTTTGTGTAGTTGTGGTCTCGCCATCTTTCCAAACATTGAACTCGGAAATAGAAACCGTCTTGCCACTATCAATCATTCCAAGCGCAAAAATCAAAACACCATTAGCACTCGAACCCGTAGTAAATGTTCCTTGATAAGTCTTTGTGCCAGACGTCAAAGATTCATCTATCAAGTCTGTATAACCATTACCTGAGCCTTCGTGTCTCAGTCGTAAGTTATTGCCCGCGGCATCCGTCGTTATTTTCAAATAATAATTATAAGTGGTGCTAGCCGAGAGACTAATTTTCGGTTTAAATTGAGCCGCCCACTCTCTATACTGATCGCTATTTGCAGCATTTATAATATAACCTGAAATATTATCTAATGAATCTCCACCTTTGTAAGCTGCTCTTAGTTGATAATAGTCATTTAAGAACTTATATGACCAAGCAGTTCCTGCATCATTCCAAGAATCACCATAAGTTCCTTCTGTATAATCTGCTGGATACTCTGTCTCTGGTTCTCCGTTATAAGTGTATGCTCTTACATAATCTACATACATAGTAGCACTCTTGAAGTTGGCATCTGGAGGTGTGTTTCCAGTATAGCCTGTAGAAGAACTTCCCAAAGCTAGGTTAAGTAAAAAGAATGCATCTTTTGTAAAATAACTGTGTGAGGACATGCCAGAACTAATATTGGCAGTTAGGAATACTACATCATCCATATACCACTTAATCTGGTTTTCATCCCATGTCACTCCGTAAGTGTGCCAATTTGTGATGCCGTCGCCACTAGCATAATAGTTATAGTTACCGTCGCTAAAACTTCCCCATGAAGAATGGCTGCTCGAAGAAGATCCCCAGTGAAGAGTTCCCTCTGTGTAGTTTCTATCATTAGCATGCTCCATAATATCTAACTCGCCACAAGCAGGCCAACTGACACTATCATAATCATTTCCCATCATCCAAAAGGCAGGCCAAACACCATTTTGGTTTCCACCTTCCACTTTAATTCTGGCTTCCATTTTTCCAAACGTAAAATATTTTTTTCCTTTTGTAATAATACGTCCAGATGTATACTGAGAGCCATTATAGCTCTCCTTTTTAGCAGTGATTTTTAAGTTACCTCCAGTAACCGCTACATTTGAGGTTCTGCTAGTATAGCACTGGAGCTCATTATTGCCCCAGCCACTTGCACCTGTCTCATATGTCCAGGTACTAGTATCAAGCGATGAGCCTTCAAACTCATCACTCCATTGCAATTCCCATCCGCTCGCTGAAGGTTCAGCCGCAGCTGATACATTCATCGTTTTATTAGGGGTAAACGTGATTCCACATATAACTAGAGCCAACGCTATAGTATATGCCATGATTTTCTTATACATAAAACCACTCATCCTTTCTATTAAGTTGTAAAATCCGACCATTTCCTACAATAATTTTATCATAAGACGTATAAAAAAATCTAATAAAAAAAGACACTACATAGTGTCATTTTTAGTAAAATATCACAATTTTATCACGTTTCAACCGATAATCGGATTATTTCATCATTTTTTCTCAAAAGCAGTTATTTCATCTAAAATTTCAAAGAAATTAGCGAATGTTTTCTCACAACATTTTGGATTTTGAATCACTATATTTTCCACTCTTAATCCCGCTATCGCAAAGCTCATTGCCACTCTGTGATCGTCATAAGTTTCAATCTCTGTTCCATGTAATACTCTAGGTGTAATATAAATATCATCTTCTTTTATCTCAACAGTGCAACCAAGTTTTTCTAATTCATTTTTAATTACCATCATTCTGTTAGACTCTTGATTTCTAATATGTCCAACATTTCGTATAACTGATGATGTCTTAGCAAAAGCTGCCACTACAGCAAACGTCAATGCTTGATCTGAAAAATCCTTCATATCAACTTCCAAACCTTCAAACGAAGTAACTAAACTTGCATCTACTAGCACTCCGTCTTCCTCGTTCTTTATATCGGCGCCCATCTGCTCCAAAAGATTCAAGAACTTAATATCGCCCTGGAAAGAATCAAAATGTACGCCATCCACCTTTGCTTTAGTTTTAAGAACTAGCGCCATTGCATAGAAGTAGCAAGCGGCCGAAACATCAGGTTCCACTTTATAATCCGGTCCAAATGATTCGATCATCTTCTTTGTCATCTCGATATATGCACCGTTAACTCGCTCTCCCGTCAAAGTAATATTAGCACCACTCACGGACTGTGTCATAAGCATAGCACTTGCAAACTGTGTACTAGCATCAGTGTTAATCTCTATATCAAAATCTTTTAATCCATTTGATTTAATAACAAAAGGAAAATGTCCTTCTTCTTCCATATATTCAATTTCCACACCAAGTTCTACCAATGAATCTAAAAACTCTTTCATCGGTCTCTTCTTCATTTGCTCTGTAGAATTAAGTGTGAACTTTCCACCACAAACAGCGAGCATTGCACTTAAGAATCTTGCTGTTGTGCCTGATGATTTAACATTGATAGAAGCTTTCTTGTTTGGGATGATTCCACCTTCACCCTTTATAGAAACTGTGCAAAGTTCATCGTCCACTTCCACCTCAAAGCCTAGTTCTATCAAACATTCAACCATTGCCTGACAATCATCACAAAAAGAAACGCCCTCCAAAGTACATTCGTCTTTAGATAGCGCAGCTAATACAAGTGCCCTGTTTGTTATACTCTTTGAGCCTGGAACACTCACATAAATATCTTTTGCATTTTTAATTGTCTTTACAAAATATTTTTCCATTTTATTTATTATATATCTAGTCAGGCATTTTGTCAGTTATAAACATAGCATCGCCAAAACTAAAAAATCTATATTTCTCTTCCACCGCCATTTTATATGCATTTAAAATATTCTCTCTTCCAGCCAGCGCTGAAACTAACATTAGCAAAGTACTCTCCGGCAAATGAAAATTTGTAATCAAAGCATCAATACATTTAAACTCAACTCCTGGATAAATAAAAATCTGAGTCCAGCCAGAATCTGCATGTACTATGCCATTATCGTCAGTAACTGTTTCTAGTGTTCTAGTACTTGTAGTTCCAACAGAAATGATTCTTCCGCCATTTGCCTTGGTCTCGTTAATGGTATTGGCAGTTTCTTCACTCACCACATAAAATTCTGAGTGCATATTGTGATCTAAAATATTATCTACCTTAACTGGTCTAAAAGTTCCTAGTCCTACATGCAAAGTAACATGTACTATCTTCACACCTTTGTCTTCTAGTTCCTTCAAAAGTTCTTTTGTAAAATGAAGTCCAGCTGTAGGTGCAGCTGCAGAACCGTCGTGCTTTGCATAAACTGTCTGGTATCTGTTCTTATCCTTTAGCTTATGAGTAATATATGGGGGAAGCGGCATCTCACCAAGTTGATCTAACACCTCTTCAAAAATTCCATCGTACTCAAACTTAATCAAGCGATTTCCATCTTCTAACACATCAATAATCTCGCCCTTTAAGATGCCCTCGCCAAAGACTATTCTAGCTCCCACTCTCGCTTTCTTTCCAGGCTTAACCAAAGTTTCCCAAACATCATCTGCATTTCGTTTAAGAAGTAACAATAGTTGCACCGGTATCTTCTTTCACGCCAAAGAGTCTTGCAGGAATTACTTTTGTATCATTAATTACCATGCAATCACCAGGATTAATCATGTCTACAATGTCTTTGAAAATATGATGTTTTATCTCACCGGTATTTTTATCAAGAACCATTAGTCTTGAACTGCTTCTATCCTCAAGTGGATCTTGTGCAATTAAATTTTCTGGTAACTCATAAAAATAATCGCTTACTTTCATTTCGTTCATAATAATAAAATTATGCAAAGGCAAACTTAAGTCCACCTTTGCATTTTATTTAGCCTCTTAATTGAATATTCATCTCCTCCAAAGCCTTAAGAATCTTATCCATTGATTCCTGAACTTCAGCATCTTCTAAAGTCTTATCTTTTGCTCTAAACACGATTGAGTAAGCAACTGACTTTTTGCCTTCCTCTATCTGGTCACCTTCATAAAGGTCGAACAACGAATAACTTTCTAAGATAGCGCCACCCTTTTTCTCAATAACTGCTTCAATATCTCCCACAGGAATCTCCTTTGGAACAACCATTGAGATATCACGAGTAACTGCTGGGAATTTAGCAATACCTTCATACTTTGTATCAAAGTTTGCTTTCTCATAAATGTGAGGCATATCAATCACTGCAATATATGCGCGTGTCTTCATACCATAGTTTCCACAAACCTTTGGATGAACCTCACCCAAATATCCAATCTCTTCACCGTAATAGTTTATACTAGCTTTTCTTCCTGGGTGTAGGAATGGCTTATCAGTATTGGCATCGTATGCCACTTTATCAGTCATGCCAAGTTGCTCAAGCAATTCTTCCACCACGCCCTTCATTGTAAAGAAATCGCCTTCACCGTAAAAACCTAAAACTAACTGCATTCTCTCATCAGGCAACTCCGTCAAAGGAAGTTCCTTTGGAAGATAAATATTGCCCATCTCATAAAGTCTTACATCTTTATTTTTATGGTTAAAGTTAGAAGCAAGTGATGATAGCATTCCATCAAGTGGTGTTGTTCTCATTACAGAGAAGTCCTCACCCAATGGATTTGAAATCTCAATAGACTTTCGCTCGATTGCATCCTCAGGCAATAACAACTTGTCATAAACCTTTGGACTCTCGAATGAGTAAGCATATCCTTGTGAGAATCCACAGTATCTTGCTATATTTCTTGTAATCTCTTCTATTCTAAGTTTCCATGAAAGTTTTCCTGTAGTAGCTTCTCCACTTGGAAGTGTAGTTGGAATATTATCATATCCATAGAATCTTGTAATTTCCTCTGCTATATCGCACATCTCAAGTAAGTCTTGTCTAAATGTAGGAACAGTAATCATATTTGTAGACTCATCATACTTTAGTTCTAGAGCGTCAAAGTAACTTAACATCTGTTCCTTACTTAATTCGAAACCGATAAGTTTATTTACATAGTCTGGGTCAAACTTA
The DNA here is from genome assembly GCA_905235555.1 of uncultured Eubacterium sp. Taxonomy (GTDB): domain Bacteria; phylum Bacillota; class Clostridia; order Lachnospirales; family Lachnospiraceae; genus Eubacterium_G. The sequence goes on along the minus strand of CAJOMD010000020.1, from coordinate 28,412 downwards.
ATCTGATGAGGCTCATTTTTAACTGGGTAAACATCTACCATTCCATCAACCACTTCACCTGCACCAAGTTCCTCGATCAGCTGACAAGCTCTGTTGATTGCTTCTTCCGCATTGTTAGGGTCTAAGCCTTTTTCAAACTTATTTGACGCATCTGTACGAAGACCAAGTCTCTTAGACGAAAGACGAATGTTTGGACCCACAAAGCAAGCTGCCTCAAATAACATATCTTGTACATCATCAGTAATCATTGAGTTTTCACCACCCATGATACCACCTATACCAACGGCTTTCTTACCGTCGCAAATCATACACATCTCATTATCAAGTGTATGTTCTTCGCCATCAAGAGTTACAAACTTCTCACCATCTTTAGCACGACGAACAACTATTTTTTGATCCTCAATAGTTGAAAGATCATACGCATGCATTGGCTGACCATACTCTTCCATTATGTAGTTTGTAATATCTACTAGGTTGTTAATAGGTCTAATACCACAAGCGCGAAGTCTTGACTTCATCCAATCTGGTGACTCGCCTATCTTTACATTTCTAACCACTCTTGCACAAAATCTTCTGCACAAATCTTCATCTTCAATATTTACAGAAATATATTTTTCTACATCTTTAGAATCTCCTGCCTTTGGTGGCTGTGGAGCCTTAAAGCCTTTGCCAAATGTAGCAGCCGCTTCTCTTGCAATACCAATCACACTGTAGCAGTCCACTCTGTTTGATGTGATTTCATATTCAAAAACAGAATCGTGAAGCCCGAGTGCTTCCACAGCATCATCTCCAGGCTTAACACTTCCCTCTTTAAAAATATAAATTCCATCGTCTGGTGCTTCTGGGAAAAATTCTTTTGAACTTCCTAGCTCGTCAATACCGCACATCATACCGTTTGATTCAACGCCACGAAGCTTACCCTTCTTGATTTTAATTCCACCAGGAGTCAATCCTTCGCCGTGAGCGCCAGCTATCTTACCGCCGTGAAGTACCACAGGAACCAATTGTCCCTCCTCCACATTAGTAGCACCTGTTACTATCTGAATTACTTCAGATCCAATATCCACCTGGCAAACAACCAATTTGTCTGCATCTGGGTGTTTCTCTATTAAATCAATATGACCAACTACAATTTTGTCTAGGTCTTCGTCCAACTTTTTATAGCCTTCACACTTTGTGCCTGACAAAGTCATAGCATCCATGTATTCCTGATCAGTGCACTCAAGGTCAGGAACATATTCTTTAATCCAACTTAAACTTGTATTCATCTTAAATCCCTCCCTTAAAACTGTTTCAAGAAACGATCGTCGTTCTCGTATAATAATCTCATATCATCAATCTCGTACTTAAGCAGTGCGATTCTCTCTAAGCCTACGCCAAAGGCAAATCCTTGATACTTTTCTGGATCGATACCGCTCATCTTCAAAACATTTGGATGAACCATACCACAACCTAAAATCTCAATCCAACCTTCGCCTTTACAGAATCTACATCCTTTGCCGCCACATTTAAAACAACTAACGTCCATCTCAGCACTAGGCTCTGTAAATGGGAAATGATGAGGTCTAAACTTAATCTGAGTATCCTCACCGAAAAGTTCTTTGGCAAAGTCTGCCAAAGTACCTTTGAGGTCAGCAAAATTTATATCCTTATCTATAGCAAGACCTTCCACCTGATGAAATGATGGTGAATGAGTAGCATCCACTGCATCAGACCTAAACACACGTCCTGGAGAAATAATTCTGATAGGTGGCTGTGTATTTTCCATAACTCTAGCTTGCACAGAAGATGTCTGAGTACGAAGCACGATGTTTCTATCAATATAGAAAGTATCCTGTTCGTCCTTTGCAGGGTGATTCTCTGGGATATTTAGTGCCTCAAAGTTATAATAATCGAACTCTATCTCTGGACCTTCCACCACTTCATATCCCATACCTGTAAAGATTCTCTCAAGCTCTTCTAAAGCCAAAGTATTTGGATGCTTGTGTCCAATCTTATTTTTATTAGCTGGAAGAGTGACATCAATCACTTCATTTTTCATCTTTTCTTCCAAGACTTTATCCTGAAGTTTAGTCTTCATCTTCTCCATCTTGTCTTCAATTTCTTTTCTGGTATCGTTAACCATCTGTCCTATTTTAGGTCTCTCTTCAGGAGCTACGTCCTTCATACCTTTTAGAACTTCTGTCAACTTACCCTTCTTACCCAAGATGTCTACTTTGATTTCATATAGCTTATCTAAATCACCACTTTCAGAAATCTTCTTCAAAGCTTCTTCTTGGATAGCTTGTAATTTTTCTTTCATATGAACTCTCCTTTTATTTTTTGCAATAAAAATAGCACCTGCGAAAGGGACGAATCTCTCCGCGGTACCACCCTAATTTCTAATCTAATAGACTCTTCATTATACTTAACGCGTATCAAACGTCATCTGCTACTTAGTTTCACAAATGCAGCTCCTGTGGGAATTTCAGTAATGATCTGAACCTAGAAGTTTTTCAGCCTAGAACTTCCTCTCTAAAGGGAAATCAATACCTACTGTACACATTCACAGCCTTTATATAACTTGTTAAATTATATCATAATAAGTATTTGTGTCAAATATATCTTATTAGTTTTTCTTTAATTATTCTTGCATATATATTATAATTTTTTGTATGAAAAAGTTTTATAAAAAAGTAATAATTCCATTTATAGACAACCTTAAGGAAGATAAGATTGATGTACACGCAGGACAGTCTTCTTTCTTTATGGTTTTATCAATATTCCCATTTTTACTGTTGCTTCTAAATCTAGTTTCAATTATGCCTTCAGGTAGAGAAGTCTTTATAAAAATAATTAATACTGTAACTAATGATAGCATTAGGAATCTTATGAGTGATTTAATTAATTACTTGTCAAAATATGCTTCGGGCTTATCTATTTCAGTATCAGCTATTATAGCTCTCTGGTCTGCTTCCAATGGAGTTTTTACTCTTATGGATGGACTTAGCAACATAAACAATCTACATAGAAATAGAAATATTGTAGTTTCAAGGCTTCTCTCAATGGTATACACACTCGCTTTTATAATTCTCATTATTTTCACAATAAGTCTTCTTATTTTTGGAAATAAATCGGTCAAATATATAGTAGGTCAATCTCCCCATCTAGATGGGGCTGGTTATTTATCAATGACTTTTAGATATTTAGCAATGTTTGTTTTCTTCCTAGTATTCTTCTTAGCGGTATACAGATTTTCAAATAGAAAATATGCTACATTCAAAAAAATATTCTGGGGTTCATTGTTTAGTGCAGTCGGATGGATAGTTTTCTCATTAGGATTCAATTTTTATATTGATTATTTCTTTAACACATCATATATGTACGGAAGTTTAGCATCATTTGTTGTGCTAATGCTTTGGACGTATGCTTGTATTTATATATTCTTCTTAGGCCATGAGATAAACAAGTTATTACATCCTGAGATTGTGGCTCCAAATAAAGACGAAGATAATTAAAAAATTATTTAATAAATATTTTGGCACAAAAAAAGAATGTGGTATTTTACCACATTCTTTCTATTTTAGTAGTTAATATTAAAGTTACTAAATCCACCATTTGCTAATAAGACAAATACACAAATCAATCCTATAACTGAACCAACTATACCTATAATACCGCAAATCTTACCAGCCTTAGCTTTGCTATTATCAACATCACCTGTCTCATTTACATATGCAGATGCCATTACAACAGCAATAATTCCTAATACTAGAGTAACAATACCCCAACAACAAGGAATAACACTGATAATACCACAAACCATAGATGCCGTGGCCTTTCCTTCTGTTTTAGGTTGAGCAGTATTCTGTGGTTCTTCCACTGTGGATTGAGCATATGATGAATATGCTTGCTCTGTTTCCACCTGTGGTTCTGGTGTTACTTCTGGTTCAGGTGTCTCTACATTTTCGGCTTTTCCATTTGAAATCTCATCTACTGTGTTTTCATTAATTTTGTTCTCGTCCATAATAATCCTTCCTCCATTTTAATAATTATATTTCTTTTTTCCACAATCTGTGAAGATTACAATATTCATAAGCAGCAATTGGTTCATCACCTTCATTTAATATAAATGCAGCTGCTGGTTTATCACCGGGATTCAATTTCTTTTTATATTCCATCTGCTTAGTTTCAAGAATAATCCACTCAATGTAATGTTCCTCTTCCATAGGATGTTCCACTTCACCTACTCTTACTGTTACTACATCACCATTGATTTCAATAGCAGGAACATGTTTTTCCTGAGCTGCGTCTGTAGTACCTGGAACTAACTCTTCCATCTTTTCACCGCAACACATAACAGGAACACCCGTATCCTTTTCAAATCGAATTATATTTCCACAGTGATTACATACATAAAATTTCATATTATATCCCTCCTATAACTTCTATATATAGTATAACAAACATAAAACAGTTTATGCAATAAAAAAGAATGTAACGTCCAGCTACATTCTTTTCTAAACAATTCTCCCTTAACTGCAAGTACTGCTCATTGACTCCTAGCAATGGCTAGGTGGGCAACCTCATCTGAACTTCTGCCTTCCACTGATTATATGAGGCCTGACATCCGACTCAGAAATTTGGAATCCCTTTAATGTGTTGTAGGTTCAAATTATGCAGCCCGTACAGTCAGGGTATCAAAGAATATTTCTTTGATGTTTATATTATAAGAATTATGTCGCAAATAATCAACTCTCCATTTTTTATTTGCATTACATTTAACAAAAAAAGAGACCTGCTGTCGCAAGTCTCTATTGATTATTATTTTATAGTATTGGTCCTGCTTCTACTAGAGCTTTACCAGCTTCATTAGTTGTGTACTTAACAAAGTTCTTGTTAAATCTTGAAGCAAGATCTTCAGCTTTCTCTTCCCAAACAGTTGGATCCTCATAAGTATCTCTTGGATCTAGAATGTTTGTATCAACACCAGCTAATTCTGTTGGAACTTCGAAGTTAAAGATTGGAATCTGTTTAGTAGGAGCATTATTTATGTCTCCATTTAAGATAGCATCGATAATTCCACGTGTATCCTTGATTGAGATTCTCTTTCCGCTTCCGTTCCATCCTGTGTTAACTAAGTAAGCCTTAGCACCGCTCTGCTGCATTCTCTTAACTAATTCTTCTGCGTACTTTGTAGGATGTAGTTCTAGGAATGCCTGACCGAAACATGCTGAGAATGTAGGTGTTGGCTCTGTAATTCCTCTTTCTGTACCGGCAAGCTTAGCAGTAAATCCTGATAGGAAGTAATACTGTGTCTGCTCTGGTGTAAGAATAGATACTGGAGGAAGTACTCCAAACGCATCAGCTGAAAGGAAGATAACATCCTTGGCAGCAGGCGCTGTTGAAACAGGGCGAACGATTTTCTCGATGTGATCAATTGGATATGACACACGAGTATTCTCTGTCACACTCTTGTCATCAAAATCTATTTTTCCATCTGCATCTACTGTTACGTTTTCAAGTAGTGCATTTCTCTTAATTGCATTGTAAATATCAGGTTCAGATTCTTTGTCGAGGTTGATAACTTTCGCATAGCATCCTCCCTCAAAGTTGAACACACCTTTGTCATCCCAACCGTGCTCATCATCACCGATAAGTAATCTCTTAGGATCTGTAGAAAGTGTAGTCTTACCTGTTCCTGATAGACCAAAGAATATAGCAGTGTTTTCACCATTCATATCTGTGTTTGCTGAACAGTGCATTGAAGCAATACCCTTAAGTGGTAGATAATAGTTCATCATTGAGAACATACCCTTCTTCATCTCTCCACCATACCAAGTATTTAAGATAACCTGCTCTCTACTTGTAATATTAAATAAAACTGCAGTTTCTGAGTTAAGATCTAACTCTTGATAATTTTCAACCTTAGCCTTTGAAGCATTATACACAATAAAGTCTGGCTCAAACGCTTCAAGTTCTTCTTCTGAAGGCACGATAAACATGTTCTTAACAAAATGTGCCTGCCAAGCAACTTCCATAATAAATCTAACTGCCATTCTTGTGTCTTCATTAGCACCACAGAATGCATCTATCACGTAAAGTTTCTTGTTTGACAATTCCTCAATAGCAAGTTTCTTACAAGCTTCCCAAGTCTCTTCTGATGCTGGATGATTATCATTTGGATACTCCTCAGAATCCCACCAAACAGTGTCCTTAGAATTCTCATCCATAACAATGAATTTGTCTTTAGGCGATCTACCTGTGTAGATACCTGTCATAACATTAACAGCATCTAATTCTGTTAACTGACCTTTATCATAACCCTCTAATGCTGGGTCCATCTCATCTTCAAACAACTTCTCAAATGAAGGGTTGTGAATAATTTCTTTCACACCTGTAATTCCATATTTTGTTAAATCTAAATTGGCCATTATTTTTCCTCCTTTTATATAGCAATTATTTCACTATATGGGCGTATTTATTGGTAATACATATACCAAAACAACCTTGCGTATTATAACATATAAATAGGCAAAATTAAAGGACTTACAACCTCAAATCACAAGTCCTAATTTTATAAAGTTTTCCCTAAAATACTTAATTTTTCTAGTGTTTATCTACTATTTTATCCGCGCTTTTATATATGCTATTCTCGGGCACCACACCACGAACTGGAGACAAGGGATAAATATTTGTATTTCTTCCAATGACTGTTCCTGGATTTAGTACCGAATTACAGCCTACTTCCACATAATCACCCAACATAGCACCAAATTTCTTCAAGCCAGTCTCTATTTCTTCACCGTCATTTTTAACTACCACCAATGTTTTATCTGATTTAACGTTTGATGTGATAGAGCCAGCGCCCATATGTGAGTGAGTTCCCAAAATACTATCTCCCACATAGTTGTAGTGTGGAACTTGAACAGTATTAAACAAAACTACATTTTTAAGTTCCGTAGAATTTCCAACCACGCAATTTTTACCAACTATTACATTCCCTCTAATAAATGCACCAGGTCTAACCTCAGTATCAGCATCTATAATAAGCGGTCCATTAAGTGTAGCTGTGTCTGCTATATTAACAGTCTTGTGAATCCAAATATCATTAGTTGGATGTTCATAATCGTCAGACAATGTCTCTCCAAGTTTCATTATAAATTCACCAATCTCAGGCAAAACTTCCCAAGGATATGTTTTACTCTCGAACAAATCCTTTGCGATAGTCTCATTTAAATCATATAAATCTACAATTTCAATAGCGCTCATATCTTCTCCCATCATAATTGGCTAAACATAGTCTCGCCACAAATGTTTTTTATTCTACGGTTACAGACTTAGCCAAGTTTCTAGGCTTGTCTACGTTAAAGCCTTTAAGCACAGTAGTATAATAAGCGATTAACTGTAATGGAATAACTGTAACCATAGGCATTAGAACATCTTCCAACACAGGCACTTCTATTAACTCATCATTAAGACCAGCATTGAATTCTTCACCCTCTTTTGCCACAGTTACTGTAAATGCTCCACGAGATTTAACCTCAACTATATTGCTGACAGTCTTTTCTAGTAATGCGCTTTGAGTGGCAACACTAATAACTGGGACTCCTTCTTCTATTAAAGAAATAGTTCCGTGCTTTAACTCACCAGCTGCATAACTCTCTGAATGGATATACGAAATCTCTTTTAACTTAAGAGATCCTTCCATACTTAAAGCATAGTCTAGACCACGTCCAATATACATCAAACTCTGTGCTTTAATAAGTTTAGATGCAACCTTCTGGCATGCATGTTCACATTCCATTGTTTTTTCAATCACATCTGGAACATTAGCTAACTCTGCAGTAAGTCTTCTGCATTCCTCTTCAGTAATCTCACCTTTAGCATAAGCTAGTTCAAACGCAAGCAAATACATTACTGACATCTGAACGGAAAACGCCTTTGTACTAGCAACAGAAATCTCTGGGCCAGCGTGTGTATAAATAACCATATCAGATTCTCTAGCGATAGATGAACCCTTAACATTAACTATACCTAATACTTTAGCGCCCTTTTCCTGTGCAAGTTTAAGCGCTGCCTTTGTATCGGCTGTCTCACCAGATTGAGAAATAACAATAACTAAATCTTCTGGTGTAATGATAGGATTTCTATATCTAAACTCAGAAGCGATATCTACTGTCACTTCCACTCTTGCTAACTTTTCAATAACATACTTTCCAACTACACCTGCGTGCATAGCTGTACCACATGCCACAATAAATAGTTTTCTATAACCCTTTAATTCTTCAAGTGTTAAACCACACTCAGAAATATCTGGCATTCCATCAATTATTCTTGGAGCGATGGTAGTTCTAACTGCATCTGGCTGTTCATGAATTTCTTTAAGCATAAAGTGCTCGTATCCACCTTTTTCAGCAGCATCCATATCAAGGTCAGATACTTGAACTTCTTTGGTGATGGATTCTTTGTGCATGTCACAAAACTCTACTCTGTCTTCTTTTATAGTAGCAATTTCGCCCTGTTCAAGTAGATAGTACTTATTTGTGTACTGCAAAATAGCTGGAACGTCAGAAGCTATAAAGTTTTCTTCTTTGCCCACTCCTATTATAAGCGGACTATCTTTTCTTGCCGCAAAAATTCTATCCGGAAAGTCTTTAAAGATAATTCCTAATGCATATGCACCACGCACATCCTTCAAAGTCTTAATAATTGCATCTACCGGGTCGCCCTCATAATAATAATCCAAAAGTTTGGCTACGGTCTCTGTATCAGTTTCGCTGTCAAAAGTATATCCCTTTTCAATAAGGAACTTCTTAATATCTTTATAGTTTTCAATGATACCATTGTGAACGATTGACACTCTCTTGTTTCCATGAGGATGTGAGTTGATGTCTGAAGGTTCACCATGAGTAGCCCATCGAGTATGTCCAATACCAACATGACCATCAGGCTTATTTTGATCAACAATCTCTTTTAAATTCTTAAGTTCGCCTTTAGCCTTCTCTACGTGAATCTCATCATTTTCAAATACTGCAATACCCGCCGAATCATATCCACGATACTCCAACTTCGACAAAGCGTTAAGCAATACTTCCGAGCAATCTCTCTCACCAATGTATCCAACTATTCCACACATACTGTTTCTCCATTCTGTCACTTTAGTGACAACTTAATCTTTCTTACTTATAGAATTGTGCTACAAAATTATAATAGCCAATCATCTGTCCTGTATTATTTAAGTTTACTACGTTATTAAATCTAACTCGTATAAACTCATCAAGTTTTTTCATATACTCATCTGAACTTAACTTACCCTGCGCCACAGCATCTAGCCCCATCTCCCAACTGGCTGTTAGTTCTGGGTTTAAAAGCGATTTGATGGAGCCATGAACCACTCCATAAATCATCTCTCCTAACTGTGTTGGTCTGATAACCTGAGTCTTTTTATTAAGCTGCAAATATTTAATATTTGTTAGCTTCTTTATAATCTCAGCTCTAGTAGCACTTGTTCCAATGCCAGAACCTTTTATCTGCGCTCTTAAATCCTCATCTTCTATCAACTGACCAGCGTTTTCCATTGCTAAAATCAGTGAACCTGAGGTGTATCTCTTAGGCGGTGTAGTTTCACCTTCTTTTATGTCAAAACCACCCACTTCTAGTTCATCACCCTTAGATACATTATACAATATTTTGAAAAACTCTTCATCTAATGGTTCGTCATTTTCATCGTCATTCTTTTTTGATTTTGGAACACCAGAAATCTCCATATATCCTTTCTGTACCAAAATTTTAAAATTTGCGCTAAACTGTTCAACAAAGTTTTCCCCATCAAAAGTGGATGGCATCTCGCCCACCAAGGCAGCCTTCTTATATATGGCTGGCGGATAGAAAATGCTTAAGAATCTTCTAACAATAACCATATAAACTTTTTTATTTAGTTCACTCTGCTTTCCTAGTCCTCCCAATCCTTGGCCTGTAGGAATAATAGCATAGTGATCTGTTATCTTTTTATCATTTACATACTTTGTGCTTTCTAAGCCATCATACATTTTGTTATCCAAAATGTTTTTAGCAAAACTAGCACAAGGTGTGTATGAAAGTAGACCTTTTATATTTCTATCAACTTGTTTTGCAACAGCCGTTGAAATAACTCTGGCATCAGTTCTAGGATATGTAACAAGTTTACTCTCGTATAACTGCTGAACTACATTTAAAGTGTCCGATGGACTAATCTTAAACATCTTTGAGCAATCATTTTGTAGCTCCGCCAAATTGTAAAGAAGAGGCGGTTGTTTTTTCTCATCTTTAATATTAAGGCTCTTAACCTTCATCTTTAGAGGCTGATTTTCTTCTATACCATTAATTAAAGCCACTGCTGATGTTTTTTCTTTAAATCCATTTTCTTTGTACAGAAGTGGTGATTCAAAAAACTTAGATCCTTTCTTTGCCTTCCATTCAGTATCTACACTTTTATCACCAATATCAACATCTGCAATCACTCTATAAAAAGGTGTCTTAACAAAATCTCTAATCTCTCGTTCTCTTTGACAAATCATGCCAAGCACACATGTCATAACGCGTCCTACATTGATAGATTTCCATTTTCCACCTTTCAAATAATTATTTACAGACTGACCATACTTTAAAGTAAGAAGTCTAGAGAAATTGATTCCCATCAAATAATCTTCTTTTGCTCTAAGATATGCTGAATCTGATAAATTGTTATATTCACTTAAATCTTTTGCTTCCTTAATTCCACGAAGGATTTCTTCTTCGGTCTGCGAATCAATCCAAACACGCTTTTCTGTCTTTCCTTTGACACCGGCGGCTTGGGCCACTAGTCTATAAATATACTCACCCTCTCGTCCAGAGTCAGTGCACACATAAATAGTATCAACATCATCGCGTGTGAGGATACCTTTTACAATTTTAAACTGCTTTTTAACGCTTGGTATCACCTCGTATTTCCAGTCATCAGGTATAAAAGGTAGATCTTTAAGATTCCACTTTTTATACTTCTCATCGTAACTTTCAGGATAGCTCATAGTGACAAGATGTCCTACACACCATGTCACAATTGAATCGTCGCCCTCCATATATCCGTCGCGCTTTGAAGTTTTAAGTTTTAACGCCTTGGCAAACTCATTTGCCACACTAGGCTTCTCTGCAATATAAACTGTTTTTCCCATTTTGTTGCTCTTATATTTAAGAGATTAACGAATCCGTTAATCTCTTTAAATTCTAATTTATTTCATCCAATGTTTGATTATATGAATCGATGAAATGTTCCATAAAATATTCCACTTCTTCCATTTGCATATCATCAATAATCTTCTTTATAGACTCCTTTGCCTCTTTAAAGTCATTATTTCCCATATCCTCTTCTTCTAGACACTTGATGTATGCTGAAAGTTTATCAGCAGCTTTTACATACTTATAATCCGGATTATCTTCCACTCCCATAATTTTTTCATACTCTGGTTGCATCTCTTCAGGAAGTTCAGTGATAAGTTTGTTAACTGCAATATCCTCCACCTTCTTGTAAGAATCTCTAATTTCCGGTGCAAAGTACTTGATAGGTGTTGGCATATCACCAGTAATAATCTCTGCAGTATCATGCATTATTCCCATCACAGCAATATGCTCTGGGTCTAAGTCCTTACCAAAATAAGTGTTTCCAATAACCGCCAAAGCATGTGCAATGATAGAAACTTCTAAACTGTGTTCAGCAATATTCTCGCTGTCCACAGTTCGCATAAGTCCCCAACGGTTAATATATTTCATTCTTGCAAGCATTCCATAAAAATTATTCATCTTATATACCTAAAAAATCCTTAACAATGTTTTCCATATCTTCTGTCTCGCATTTTGTGTTATGTCTAATCTCAGCATTTCTGATCTCTTCAATAGCATTCGGAATCTTAATATTTCCAATTCTTGATAATTCGTCTATTAATTCGAAATCTTCGCCTGACTGATACTTTGGGTCAATAGCATTCATAACCGCTCTTGTAAACTTAAATGGACTAGCTGTTGATGCAATAACTGTGGTCTTATTATCACCAGTCTCTGCCACATACTTTTCATACACACATCTAGCTACTGATGTGTGTGTATCCATAATGTATCCTGTGTCTTCATAAATCTTCTTAATAGTCTGGGCTGTCTCTTCTTCAGATGCAAACTTGCCCACAAAATCAGTAAGTTTAGTTCTCATATCATCAGTAATATTGTATACACCAGTACTTGCAAGATTCGCCATAAGTTCTTTATTCTTATTAGCATCATCTCCTGCTATGTGATAGATAAGTCTCTCAAGGTTACTTGAAATCAAAATATCCATAGATGGAGATGTTGTTAAAATAAACTCTCTATTTTTATCATACTCGCCTGTGTTAAAGAAGTCATACAAAACCTTATTCTCGTTTGATGCACAAACAAGTTTATCGATTGGAGTTCCAATACTCTTTGCATAGTACGCAGCAAGAATGTTTCCAAAGTTTCCTGTAGGAACAACTACATTAATCTTCTCACCGTCTTCTATCTTACCTTCTGACAAAAGTTTAGCATATGAATAAACATAGTATGCAACCTGTGGAATCAAACGACCAATGTTAATAGAGTTGGCTGACGAGAACTGGAATCCTGATTTGTCCATCTCCTTTGCTAACTCTTTATTGTTAAATATATTTTTAACACCTGTCTGAGCTTCGTCAAAGTTTCCTTTGATCGCCACTACATGAGTGTTGTCGCCTTTTTGTGTAATCATCTGTTTTTCTTGGATTGGGCTAACACCGCCGTCTGGATAGAAAACAACTATCTTTGTTCCCTCAACATTAGCAAATCCAGCAAGCGCGGCTTTACCGGTATCGCCAGATGTAGCTGTTAAAATTACAATATCATTCTCCACTCCATTTTTCTTTGCCGATGTTGTTAGAAGATGTGGCAAAATTTGAAGCGCCATATCTTTAAAAGCAATGGTTGGTCCATGGAAAAGCTCCAAGTGATATGGATCCTTCACTTGTGCTAAAGGTGCAATCTCTTCTGTATCAAACTTCTCATCATAAGCTTTTGCTATACAATTCTTAAGTTCTTCTTCTGTAAAGTCAGTATAGAAAAGTTTTAACACTTCATAAGCAAGTTCCTGATAAGACATCTTTGAAAGTTCTTCCATAGACTTATCAAGTTCAGGCAACTCGATTGGCACAAACAATCCGCCATCATCAGCCAAGCCTTTAAGTATAGCTTCAGATGCCTTTAGCGCTCCATCTTCACTTCTTGTACTTTTGTATAATATCTCTTTCATAATTTCCTCTTACTTATCATTAATATAATTTACTAATCCACCCTTAGTAATTATTTTTTGCATAAACTCAGGGAATGGCTGACCTTTAAATTCAGCTCCAGTAGTTTTGTTTACAATTACACCTGTGTCAAAATCTACTTCTACTTCGTCACCATCTGAAATCCCTGCAGTTGCCTCTGGACATTCGATAATAGGAAGTCCAATGTTAATAGCATTTCTATAAAAAATTCTTGCGAATGTATCAGCTATTACACAACTAACTCCACATGCCTTAATAGAAATAGGTGCGTGTTCTCTAGAAGATCCACAGCCAAAATTCTTATCGGCCACGATAATATCTCCTTCGCTCACCTTGCTAGCAAACTCTTTATCAATATCTTCCATACAATGACTAGCTAGCGCCTTTGGATCAGGGTCATTTAAGTATCTAGCCGGAATAATTACATCTGTATCTACATTATCTCCAAATTTAAAAACTTTACCTTCTGCTTTCATAGTATCCTCCTATAGTCCAAGTTCCGCTGGTCCTGAAATCTTACCTGTGATAGCACTAGCTGCAGCAACAGCTGGTGATGAAAGATATACTTCTGATTCAGGATCACCCATACGTCCTACAAAGTTTCTGTTTGTAGTAGCAACGGCTCTCTCGCCTTTAGCAAGAATACCCATATGTCCACCCAAACAAGGTCCACATGTAGGTGTGCTTACTGCACAACCAGCCTTGATAAATGTAGTCATTATTCCCTCTTCAATACATTTTAGATAAATGTCTTGAGTAGCTGGGAGCACGATACATCTTACACCGTCTGCCACTTTTCTTCCTTCAAAGATTTTGGCAGCCTCTCTCATATCTTGAATACGACCGTTTGTACATGAACCAATCACTACCTGGTCTATTTTTATATCATCAATCTCATCGATAGTATGTGTATTCTCTGGCAAGTGTGGGAATGAAACCGTTGACTTAACTTCGCTTAAATCAATAGTGTACTCTTCCGCATACTCTGCCGTCTCGTCCGGCTCAAATACTGTATATTCTTTGTCGGAGTGTTCTTTCATATATTCGATAGTCTTATCGTCCACGATAAAGATGCCATTTTTTCCACCTGCTTCTATAGCCATATTTGCCATAGCAAATCTATCATCCATTGTTAGACTGTGAACGCCCTCGCCCACAAATTCCATTGACTGGTAAAGTGCGCCATCCACACCTATCATTCCGATAATGTGAAGAATTACATCCTTACCTGAAACCCAAGGATTAAGTTTTCCAGTTAAGTTAAACTTGATAGCTGATGGTACTTTAAACCATGCTTGACCAGTGGCCATACCTGCAGCCATATCAGTACTACCTACACCTGTTGAAAACGCGCCTAGCGCACCGTATGTACAAGTGTGTGAATCAGCACCTATCACTACATCGCCTGCCACCACTAATCCTTTTTCAGGAAGTAATGCATGCTCAATACCAACTCGTCCAGTCTCAAAATAGTTTGTTATGTCATTATTCTTTGCAAAGTCCTTTACGCACTTGTAAAGTTCTGCAGACTTAATATCCTTATTTGGTGTGTAGTGATCTGGAACAAGTGCAATTTTGTCCTTGCAAAATACACAGTCCACATCCATCTTTTCCAACTCACCTATAGCCACAGGTCCAGTAATATCATTAGCTAGAACCAAATCAAGATTAGCCTCGATTAATTGGCCTGCTTCTACACTGTCTAAACCTGCATGTTTAGCCAAGATTTTTTGTGTCATTGTCATTCCCATGATAATTCCTCCTATTTTATGTAAAACCAGTGGTTTTTTAGTTTCCTAACGGAGACGGTGGGATTCGAACCCACGTGCCCGTAAGGACAACCGCATTTCGAGTGCGGCTCGTTATGACCACTTCGATACGTCTCCACAATGCTAAAATTATACCATAATTAAGGTTTTTTTTTAACAAAGAATAACCAAAAAAGAACTTTATTTTTAACAAAAGCAAAGAAAAAAGCAGTGTACTCACTAGAAAAGTCGTTCGCACATCTGCTTTTTTCTTTATTATATAATAAATAACTTTTTTTATTATTCTATAAACCTGAATTGGTATAATTTTAACCTTCTGTTATGTAGTCGACATCTGATTCTATCTGCTCCTTGCAGAAATCAATTAGTTCCATGCCATCTTCAGTTTCTAAGCCACCACGTCTAATTGTTCTTCTCATAATACGAGCATATCCAATTAATTCTGCCTTGGCTTTCATCTCTTCCTTTTCTTCTTCACTCTTACCCTCACAGTATAATTCTAAAGATTTCTGCCAAATGTAGTTTGTTCTGTCATATGAAAGGCCTAAAAAGTTTTCTACATTTGATTCATCAATTGAACCAAATCCAACATAAGCATTAAACATAGATGCTAATTCGAATATTGGATCACCAGTACAGATAGTATCCATATCAATAAGCAATGTCTCACCGTTTTGCATCATAACATTCTTAATGTGGTAATCACCGTGCATCATATGTTTGCTATCTGGAATACTTTCAACTATTTGAAGAAGCTTTTCTCCATAACCGTTTGGTAGGTAATCTAATAAATCTTTAGCCCATCCCACAGCTACTTCTTTCATACTTGGAACATCCCCATCTACTACTTCTGTGCTGTGAATTTTCTTTAGTAAGTCTATATATAATCCAATATATTTATCGATATTATCAGGGTCTTCTTCTATTAATTTTGCAAATGATTTAGCATTAAGTAGTTCAAATACTGAACCGTAACCATCTCCCACTTTTACTACATCATATGGGATAGCAGTAGGAATGCCTAATACAAATGCCTTTCTAGCCAACTCTCTTTCTCTCTTGATATCTGGAAGAGAATCTGGGTTATTATAAACCTTTATAATAGTCTCTGGATCTATACGGTAAACCTTACCATTGGCGCCCTGTCCTATAATTTCGCACCCTTCTACTGAGAATTCTCGGTACGCCTTTTCAATGGGCATGATTTCTGAGAAACCTGTCATTTCAAAAATTTCATATACATCTGATGTCACATTTACAATTTTTAGTGATGGATTATTTTTCTTTAGTCTAAGGATAATTCTAAGACCCGCACTAGAAATATACTCTAATTTTTCTGCATCTATAATTAGTCCTTCAAAAGAATTCTCATTGACAATATCATCAAGTTGCTTTTCTACATCAGCAGCGTTTGTGGAATCAATTCTACCATCAAGCGCAATCCTTAATGTATTATCAGTTTTTTCTCCATTAATACTAATCATCTTCATTCTCCTTTACATTTTTAAATATATATCCAACAATCTGTACATATTCTTGATAAGCTAAAGTGTTTTCCAAACCTTTAAGTAGTTTTCCAATTGTTCTGTAATACCATGCTTGTTTCTCAATATCCTTCATATTGAAATGATTCCACATGGCTTCCCCCTCTTCTTCATAAAGTTTAAAAAGTGTTCTGATATTTGAAACTTTATCTGCTAGCCATAAAATCTTAACTGCTGGATCTTTAGAATTTTTTAAATGTTCTAACGACTCCTTTTTTCTTATCTCCCAAGTTTGTTCTGGTGGTAGATCATATCTTTTATTTTCAGTTTCAGACTCTACTAATTCTGCCACTCTATCTCCAAATTTTTCTCTAATTTCCTCCACCGTGGTATCCGTATCTTCTACAGTATCGTGTAAAACCGCTGCCACAATAATGTCTTCGTCTTTTGTTAAGTCACTGGCTATAGCTGCAGCTTCTAGGGGATGAAGAATGTATGGAGAATCCTCTCTTTTTCGTAACTGCCCCACATGTTTTTGCGTGGCAAAAAGTATTGCTTCATCTAATTTTTTACCCATCTTATTCGTCCCTAATCTTCTTATATATTCTTACAATATTTTTACCGTCTTTATACTCATATTCAATCTTGTCCGCATTTTGTTTAGCCATATAAATACCAAGTCCACCAATCTCTCTTTCCTCAATAGGTGCATTGATATCTGGATCTTTTCTCTCAAGCGGATTAAATGGTTCACCTGAATCAATAAGTGCAATAATTAGTTGAGCATTCTCATCTATTTGAAGTTCAACTTCTCCGCCTGATTCAGAATATGAATAGTGAGCAATATTAACAAACAGTTCCTCTACCGCAATAGAGATCTGCATTTGCTTTTTCATATCAATATTTAAAATGTCCATCTGCTCTTCAAGAAAAGCCATAGCCTCCGGTAAACTTTCATGATTCGCTTTAAATATTTTACTTACCATAATAATCCTTTCTGTCTCTTACACTTTCCATCTTATTTTACTATAATCTTGCCAATAATTAAAGTGAATAACACACCAAAACTAATAAAAGGTCCTAAAATATATGTTTTTCTAAACTTTTGTCCCTTATTTTTAATAAACCTACTAAATATATAGACAATAAGACTCCCAAAACCTATTAAAACCACAAATAATTGATTCCAAAATCCAAGACAAAATCCTATAGCAGATATTAATTTAACATCTCCCATGCCAATTTTGTACCGAGTGACTCTAAACAAAACTAAGATAATTAAAGGCAAAACCACTAACCCTACAAAAGACTGTGCGTAACTCAACCGTCCGCTACAAAGACCAATCAGTCCCAAAATATATATTGAAACCACTAAACTGTTAGGTATTCTTTTTTCTTTTAAATCGTATGCTGATATTAACATCAGACATATAAGTAAAATAAAGTTTTCCATAAAATAACAAAAAGGGAGAACAAATTTTGCTCTCCCTTTACCCTCTTAAATTAATTACTATTAGTTGTTGATTAGAAGATCGTCTTCGTTGTTCCAACTATATAGCTTTCTAATTTCTGCACCAATCTTTTCTGCTGGGTGCTCAGCTGCTAGCTTTCTCATAGCCTTAAAGTGTACTTGACGTCCACCTTCTGACATATCAAGCAAGAATTCCTTAGCGAATGAACCATCTTGGATATCAGCTAAGATCTGCTTCATAGCTTTCTTAGTATCTTCTGTGATGATTTTTGGTCCTGTTATATAATCACCATATTCAGCAGTGTTTGAGATTGAATATCTCATTCCTGCGAAACCTGACTGGTAAATCAAGTCTACGATTAACTTCATTTCGTGAATACATTCAAAGTATGCATTTCTTGGATCATATCCAGCTTCTACCAATGTCTCAAAACCGCACTGCATTAGCGCACAAACACCACCACAAAGTACAGCCTGCTCACCAAATAGGTCAGTCTCTGTCTCTGTTCTAAATGTGGTTTCCAAAACACCAGCTCTTGCTCCGCCGATACCTAGTGCATAAGCTAAAGCCATATCAAGAGCCTTACCTGTAGCATCCTGCTCTACTGCCACTAGACAAGGTGTACCCTTTCCAGCCTGGTACTCAGATCTAACAGTGTGACCTGGAGCCTTAGGAGCAATCATTGTAACGTCCACATCTGCTGGTGGCACGATACAACCAAAGTGAATATTAAATCCATGAGCAAACATAAGCATATTTCCTGCTTCTAGGTTTGGCTCAATATCTTTCTTATACATATCAGCCTGTTTCTCATCATTAATAAGAATCATAATGATGTCTGCCTTCTTAGCAGCCTCTGCTGTAGTATAAACTTCAAATCCTTGATCTTCGGCCTTTTTCCATGACTTTGAACCTTCATACAAACCAATGATTACATTGCATCCTGATTCCTTTAAGTTTAGTGCATGTGCATGACCCTGACTACCGTAACCTACGATAGCAATTGTTTTTCCATCCAATAATGATAGATTACAATCTTCTTGATAATAAATTTTTGCTTCTGACATAACGTCGCCTCCATTAAAATATTTTTTAAATTTGTAAAATTATTCGTCTCCTCTAGCCAAGCCTGTGATACCAGTTCTAACTAGTTTTAATATCTTGAATCCATCTAGCATTTTAATAAATGCTTCTAGTTTTGATGGGTTACCAATAAGTTCAATCATAAGTGACTCCTTAGCCACATCCACAATATTACCTCTAAAGATATCTGTAAGGGCTGTAATCTGCTGTCTCTCAGTCTCATTTGCTTTAACTTTAATCATAATAAGTTCTCTGATTACAGATTGTCCACCTTCTAACACATCTACCTTGATAACTTCTTCTAGTTTACTAATCTGTTTAATAATCTGCTCTAAAATATCATCATCGCCAGTGACCACGATAGTCATTCTAGAATACTTTGGGTCTGCCGTTTCACCTACAGTTAAACTATCGATATTGTAACCTCTGCGACTAAATAATCCTGCTACTCTGTTAAGAACACCAGAATAATTTTCAACTAATACAGACAATACTTTTTTGTTCATATGATCATCCTCTTTTCTTAGAATTCATACCAAGTCATTTTAGCACAAACGACTAATATTGGCAATAAACAGAGCCGTCAACGAGGCTTGAACTCGTGACCTCCACCTTACCATGGTGGCGCTCTACCTACTGAGCTATGACGGCTAATAAAACTTAATAAATTATAACACTTTAAAACATTTATTTCATCCTTTGTCTCACTATTTCGTAAGCCAAAACTCCTGTAGCTACACTGGCATTAAGTGAGTCTATATCGCCACTCATAGGAATCTTTGCGACAAAGTCACATTTTTCTTTAACGAGTCTGCTAACGCCTTTGCCTTCGTTTCCTATTACGAGTCCGATGGACCCCTTCAAATCAATATCATACATGGTTTCTCCGTCCATATCTGCACAGACAAACCACATACCTCTATCTTTTAAACTCTCAATAGTTTGAGCAATATTTGTTACCTTAACAATTGGGGTGTAGTTGATAGCTCCTGCCGATGCCTTAACTACTGTAGCTGTAAGTCCACATGCTCTGTTCTTTGGAACAATAACTCCGTGAGCTCCTGCTAAATTGGCAGTTCTAATAATTGCACCCAAGTTATGCGGATCTTCTATCTCATCAAGAATAATGAAAAATGGCGACTCACCCTTCTCCTCAGCTTTCGCAAACAAATCATCAATCTCTGCGTAATTGTATGCAGCCACAAAAGCCACAGCGCCCTGGTGATGACCTGTCTCGGAAATTTGATCTAGTCTTTCCCTTGGCACATATTTAATTAGTGTTTTCGTTTTCTTTGCCTCGCGAATCAATGTGTTCATAGAACCTTCTTTGGTGTGCTCCTGGATAAAAAGTTTATCCACGCTTCTACCGGCTCTAAAAGCTTCTATAATAGCATTTCTTCCCTCGATAATTAAATCACTATTTTCCATTAATCTAACTTTTCTAATCCCTTCTTGATTAGTTCAATCATTCTCTCTGTCTTACCTTCTAAGTATAAATACCCCATTACTGCCTCAAATCCTGTGGCCTTTTTGTAATCGTTAAACGAAGCATTCTTTGCCTTTGAATTGATTTTTGTATTTCTGCCACGTTTAAATACTGCCAATTCTTCTTCGTCAAAGTCATCCATTAAAGCTTCAGATAACTTAGCCTGTGTACTAGCTTTAACATATTCTGAAGATTTTTTATGAAGATCATTTGCGCTTCTGTTTGCCTCGTCCACTATCATAGTCCTAATTACAAGTTCATAAATGGCATCGCCTATATACGCAAATACTGTATCAATGTCTTCTAAATCCATATTCTGTTTTATGATTTCAAATATGTCAGACATTATTTTCTACTCCACTTAGTGCCCTCTCTTGTATCTTCTAGCACGATTCCCTTTTCTAAAAGTTCATCACGAATCTGATCTGCCAATGCAAAATCTTTATCTTTCTTTGCCTGAGCCCGCTTCTCAATCATTTCATTTATATAGTCTTCATCGCCCTGCGCCTCTTCTTCTTTTTCTAAAATGATTCCTAACACATCTGTAAGTTCACTCAAAATCTCATACATAGCTTTGGCAAATTGTTTTGTGCTATCGGATGAAATATTGCTGTTTGAATATTTGACCAAGTCAAAGACAGCGGCTATAGCATTTGCTGTGTTGTTATCATCATCCATAGCTTCTTCAAAACTCTTAACAAATTTTGACGCGCCATTTACTATCTCGCGTTCTTTGTCTGTCAAAGGTTCATCTTTTCCTGAAACTATTACATCGCGAAGCTTTTCAGCTGCAGTTAAGATTCTCTCCAATCCATTCTTTGCAGATTCCATTAAGTCATCACTAAAGTTAAGCGGACTTCTGTAATGCGCACTTAGCATAAAGAATCTAAGTACCTGTAAATCATACTTCTCAGAAATATCTCTAACTGTAAAAAAGTTTCCAAGCGATTTAGACATCTTCTTATTGTTTATATTTAGGAATGCATTATGCATCCAGTACTTCGCAAAAGGAACACCGTTTGCGCACTCACTCTGTGCAATCTCATTTTCGTGGTGTGGAAAAATCAAATCCTCCCCACCAGCGTGAATATCAATTTCATCACCCAAGTATTTCTTTGCCATAACAGAACATTCTGTATGCCAACCTGGTCTACCATCTGACCAAGGTGAATCCCATGAAGGTTCTCCCTCTTTTTTAGGCTTCCAAAGAACAAAGTCTAGTGGATCTTCTTTGGACTCTTCACCCACTACTTTAATATCTCTGTGACCTGCTTCTAGATCGTCTATATTTTTCTTTGATAGTTTTCCGTATTCTTTAAACTTTCTAGTTCTAAAGTAAACTGTACCATCTTTGTCGTAGGCATATCCTTTGTCGATAAGGGTTGAAATAAGAGAAATCATTCCATCAATTTCTTCTGTAGCCTTAGGGTGTGTGGTAGCAGGCATAATGTTCATACCCTCCATATCCTTCTGGCACTCTTTAATATAGCGCTCTGCTATCTCGTCAGCTGATACACCTTCCTCTAAAGCTGCGTTTATGATTTTGTCATCCACATCAGTGAAGTTTGAAACATAGTTCACTTCATATCCCTTGTACTCGAGATATCTTCTGAATGTATCAAACACTATCATTGGTCTAGCATTTCCAATATGAATTAAGTTATACACTGTAGGTCCGCAAACGTACATTGATACTTTGCCTTCCTCTAATGGTATAAACTCTTCTTTTTTTCTTGTTAATGTATTATATATTTGCATATCTACTCCTAAATATAATCATTTATAAATACAGTACTATTCTCTGCCACACTTGGAAGTCCTTCTATTTGGTTGTAACCAAAAATGTGTGCTGTAAGTTCACCAATAGTTACGTCAATTTCTGGAACCACATCATCATCTAATCTATCCATCTTTACTGAACCGTGATGATAAGTGAATTTAAATGTTCCATTATTTTCTTCAATCACTGGATCTGATATTCTAATTATAACTGTTCCATTTCCATGAAAGCCGAGCATTCGAAGTGTTTTTCTAACACTCATAATACGAGCCATCAAATAAGGGCTTCCCTCATTCTCGTAATAACTCATAGACTGAATACTTGGGTCTAGCACTTCCTCGTATATCTTATTATCAATCCAAACTCTATAACCCAAAATTACTTTGTTTTCAATGTAGATTTCTATCTCTCCACCTTCTAGTTCAATCAACTCTACAAGTTCTTTGAAGTAGTCTGCATCCTTCGACAAAGTAACCTTATATTTACTCTCAGTATTGGACTTCGCAAAAATAGAAAGTCTAACTAAATCTGAGAGGTCTGCTTTTCTTAAGATAAGCGAGTGAGTAGCTTTCTTCCAATTTTCCATTGGCTTGGTGAATGGCTTGTCCATAACAAACTCAAATCCAAACTTTTTAAACATGTTAGCATTACTCTGATCAGTAGGGATAAGATACGTAAATGCTTCCATATCTTGATACATATCTTTGATGACAGTGTTCATTAAATTTCTCATACAACCTTCGCCACGAGCGTACTGTCTAGTGCCCACACCGTAAATGTACATAACGCGAGATTTTAGTTTTCCAATAACTGCTGTTTTAGGTATCAAATGAAGAGCGCTCACTAACTGACCGTCCATCTCGTTTACCGCGACAAAGTTATTGGGAAGTCTGTTTGAAAAATAATAATCGGTCAATGCTTTTGAGTCAGTAAAACATTCTTCGTAAAGCTGTCGAATATTTTGTTTTTCATCTTGCTCTAAATACCTAATCATTTCAACTGTCCTTATGATTATATAAAATACTTAAATGCTTCTACTATCTTCAATCAATGCAACTGCTTGAGATGCAATACCTAGTCCTTTACCAGTAAAACCAAGTCCCTCTTCAGTAGTTGCCTTGATATTCACTCTATCTTCGCCAATGTTTAGTGCATCAGCTATGTTTGTAATCATCTGCTCTCTGTATGGCGCAATCTTTGGTTGCTCTGCCACTATAATGGCATCGATATTTCCAACAGTATAGTTATTGGCTGCTAGTAACTTCCTTACGCTCTTTAAAAGTTCAATACTTGAGATTCCTTCATATTCAGGATCAGTATCTGGAAATAAGTGTCCAATGTCACCCATTCCTGTGGCACCAAGAATAGCATCCATTACAGCATGCACTAAAACATCTGCATCTGAATGACCAAGTAAACCTTTTTCATAAGGAATATCTACTCCTCCTAAAATCAGTTTTCTATCCTCTGCAAATTTGTGAACGTCGTATCCAATACCTACTCTCATATCAATACCTCACTTAACAAAGCGCATAATTGCGCTAGTTTATATATTATAACATAAAAAGTGCTGTTGCAGAATAACCAAAAAGAAGAAGTTCACAAGTTTACTTGGTGAACTTCTTCTTTTTTTATTATTCTATTTCGCACTCGCAAAGAGCAAATTTTTCAAAGAAAAACGAGCGCACACAGCACTCGTCTTAAGTGGCTGGAGAGAGACTTGAACTCCCGACACCACGGGTATGAACCGTGTGCTCTAGCCAGCTGAGCTATCCAGCCATAATGGGACCTACAGGGCTCGAACCTGTGACCCTCTGCTTGTAAGGCAGATGCTCTCCCAGCTGAGCTAAGATCCCATTTGCATTTTGACTGCCTTAATAATATAAACTTTAATAAAAAAGTTGTCAAGCACTTTATATGGGTGTTATACTACACCTATGTTTAACAAAGAACGATTAAAACCAAAAAATCTAAAGCAGACATGGCCACTGTTATATTTCTTTATATACATGCCTTGGTTTATGTTGTTAGAGAAATCTTATCCGGCGGATTATCCAGGTTTGCACATTATTCACATACCATTAGATGATGTACTTCCATTTAATGAATGGTTTATCATTCCATATATTTTATGGTTCTTATATATACCTGTTGTATTTGTTTTTATCTATTTCCAGGGTAAAAATGAATTCTATAGATTATGTGCTTATGAATTTTTAGGTATGACTATTTGTCTAGTTATTTGTTCTGTATACCCCAACGGATTAAGCTTAAGAATTAATCCTGCAGAAATTAGTCATAATTTCTTGGGCAACATAGTTAGATTTTTATATACCGCAGATACCCCTACTAATGTACTACCTAGCATCCACGTGTTCGCTACTATCTCAGCGCACATATGCTTAGTACACAGTCAAGGATTAAAAAGCAAAGTTGGCAAGCGAATCAAAACAGGCTCACTCATTCTAACAATATGTATTTGCCTATCAACAATATTCTTAAAGCAACACTCAATTGTGGACTTAGTAACCGGAGCCATTCTATCATTCGTTCTTTACTTTGTTATTTTCAAAATTGCTTTTAAGAATTTTGATTTTAATGAATCAAAAGAACAAGAAATAACACAATAAAAGTTTTACATATAAAAACATTGCCTATGCAAACAACTTAAAATCTGCAAATGGCAATGTTTTTTATTAAGTATAGTTTTATTTTTAATTAAATCCAAAAATCTTTTGTACTACTTTATACAAAAACTCTGAAGTCTTTCTTCCATACTTTCCTGGCAAATTCATTGATCTACCCAAAATTGACCTTCTAACCTTCTTATATAATTCTGGGTTCTTTAACTGTAAATGCTCCCATAACTCTTCTTTGTCTTTTAAGCGAAGTTTCGACCCCTCTCTTATTGACATAATCGTGGATACACACATCATCATATCGAAATAATGAACTAAAACTTTGTCTAGTCTTTCGTTCTTAATATGCATAGCACAATAATCATCTAGCATAATCTTGGTGACACGATACTGCTGGTCAAGTCTTTTAATCATTACTGACTCGTTTACTGATTGATCATCTCTACCAATATAGTATTTATAAAATACAACGTCCAGATAATAAATCTTCTCTACATATGGTAATGGAGTAAATACATAAATATTATCTACGTAGAATGTGTGCTTTGGAAGTTCAAGGCCAGACTCGCGGAGCACTGCTGTTCTATACATAACAGAATGCATCAAAAGATACTGTGTCTGTCCAAACTTAACATCATCCCAAGTAATAACTTTTTCCACTGGCATAGCAGATTTATATTTCATTACTTTTTTACGTTTAACGCCCTGTTTGTCATACATAAAGTTTGTGACAACCATATCTATGTTCATATCATTTTCTACTGCCTTCTCTAAGAAACTAAGAACTTTAGTCATGGCTTTTTTGCCTAGGACGTCATCACTATCAAGAACCTTAAAGTAAATACCTGTTGCATTTTTAATACCTGCGTTCACTGCATCACCATGTCCACCATTTTCCTTATGAACAACTTTAACTATGCTAGGGAATTTCTTCTCATATTTTCGAGCAATTTCTAAAGTAGAATCTGTTGAACCGTCATCAATAATCAACACTTCTACTTGCTCACCACCAGTAAGAGCACTTCTAATGCTCTTTTCCATATATTCTTCTGAGTTGTAACAAGGTATTGCTACCGTTAATAATTTCATCTTTTCTTCCTTTATTTAGGCTGTGGATTTACCCACTTTTTCATACAAAGTGCGAACAAGCCACTAATTAATATACTAATTGCAAATACTGTTAAGGCTCCCGTCCAATCACTTGCTGAACTCAAACTAGTACTTTTGCTCCCTGCTGAAGTATTATAATCTTTACTCATAAAAGTTACAAGTACTGAGATGGCATTTGCAGAAATATGTAACAATATAGGTGCGCAGATATTCTTATATCTTTCATAGACATATATCGCACCATAACTGAATATAAACGCATATATTCCTTGAGAAATATTCATGTGGAATAATCCAAACATAAGTCCTGTTACAAAGGCAGATACTCCTACGCCAAACATCCTCTTTAATCTTATATACATTAACCCTCTAAAAATTAATTCTTCCACGATAGGGCCAACAATAACCGCCGTAGCAATCTGAATTCCTATATCTGCACTATATATAGCCTTCGCGGTTTCGTCAAATGAATGTGCAATGCTTGGAATAAGTGCCTCTAATATAACAACAACCATATTGCAAGCGTACATAAAACAAATTGCAAACGGTATAATAAACAAGTACTTTGCAAAGAATACTGACTTGTAACCATATGCCCCAATCATTCTTTGTTTCTTTACATCTAAATACTTTATTAGAATAAGCAAAGGAGCAGTCATTACTCCTCCAAAGAATGTCATCATTAAGTTAAAGTTACTTTCTATATTTCCAAAGTCTACCGTTTTATTTTCAATTGTAATTTGCCCCTGGAAAATTGCGATAAACATCAAAATAACACCTGCTACCACAGTAATGCCCAAATACATTAGTGCAGGATAGAAGGCTCCCCACAAATGTCCAATTGTAACTTTTTCTCTATTCTTCAATTTATTCTCCTGTAAAGTACTTAATTAAGGATTTATAGTCATCAAACACTTCTACTGCACCATGGTCTTTCATTTCTTCTTTAGTGCCAGTGCCCCAAGAAACTCCAATAGAATCAATACCCACTTGATTGGCACCCTCTACATCAAACTTTGTATCACCTATAAGTACTGATTCTTCTTTTTTGAAAGTAGAATTTTCAAACAGTTTATTTAAAACTGATGCCTTACTTTGGATAGGGCCATGCAAATCTGCTCCACAAATGATATCAAAATAATCTTTTATTTCTAAATACTTAGCCACTTCTATAGCCATACCCTTAGGTTTAGATGTAGCCATTCCTATCCTTAAACCTTTTTGTTTTACAGACTCTAATATTTCCATAACTCCTGGATATATTTTTGTTTCATATATACCAGTTGGAACATAGCGTTCTCTATAATAATGCAAAGTCTCATAAGCTTTTTCTTCGGACATGCCATAGGTCTTTCTATATTCCTCTACCATAGGAGGTCCAACAAAATGATTTAAATTATCTAAGTTTTCTTCAATTATGCCTACTTTTTTCAACGCATACTGAACACTTTTTGTTATACCCTCTTTGGAGTCGCTTAATGTTCCATCCAAGTCAAAAATTATATAATTAAATCTACTCAAAAGCCCTTATTCTCCTTTAATTCTCGCATTTTAGTATAACATAATTAGTTCTTGTTTTACAGTTGACTTTGTTTTATAATATTAAAAGATTTTTAATACGAGAGGTAATACTAATGAGTCAAGAAAAAGTTGATAAATATAAACAACAGAAACAAAATCGCAAAAATCCACAAAAAAAGAACAAAGTATTAGCCAAAATCAAGAAAATAATTCCTTATACAATAGCAGGTATTATTGCAGTTTTGATTATAGGTTATTTGGGAATATCTGTTGCCAAACAAACCGGTCTATACACTGCTCCTACAGAGCCTAGATCATATTCAAGCGAAGAGATTCAAAGTATGAGACAGGTTCTCATCCAAGCTACAGACCCTAACGTTCAGTACACTACTGCTAAACCTGAAAAGGTACAGCAGACACCAGCAGTTAGCCAAAAGGTTCCTAAGCACAAAAAAATCAGCTAAGAAATAATAATAAAAGGATTCCAATCGGAATCCTTTTTTAATGCAAAAATAAATGGATTCTGATTTAGAATCCATTTTTATTTACATTTTATCTGGCGCGCTAAATCCTAAAAGATTAATTCCAGTCTCTAGCACTTTCTTTGTAAGGTGGAGTAATGCAATATAGCCTTTCTTCTTTTCTTCATCCTCTTCTGCCAGTATCTTTGTGTTGTGATAAAAACTGTTAAACACATTTGATAATTCATAAATATACTGACATATTCTATGAGGTGCAAGTTCTTCTGCGGCTGACTCTAT